>JABLXP010000017.1 GCA_013178045.1 Bacillota bacterium | reverse complement strand
GCCTGGAATAAAATGTTAAATTACATTGTGGTTTGGTTTTTGACCTTAATCTAGCGAAAAAAGAGTACATCTAAACGACTAACAATGTTTTACCTTTAACAAAAAAGCTAATTTTGCAAAAGGCTCATATAAAATATAAAATATCGAACTATAAACTGGCAGTGAATCTCTTTTTCGTTTTTTGACCAAAATTTAAAATACAGTGATAAAACAATGGCTAATCGGGGAAATTCTTCAAGGAGGTTGCAAACATCACATGGAAAACCTATTAATTGGCGTAACTAATTTACAAATCGGCCACATCGTTATGTACATCATTGGGGCGTTCTTAATCTATCTGGCTATTGTTAAGGACTACGAGCCAATGCTCCTTTTGCCCATCGGTTTTGGCGCGATCCTGGCCAACATTCCGCTGTCTTCGGCGATTGGTGAAGAAGGACCACTGACCACTCTCTTTAAAGCGGGTATTCTAACTGAATTATTCCCTTGCTTGATCTTCGTCGCCATCGGGGCGATGTGTGACTTTGGTCCACTTCTCCGTAACCCGTTTTACATGCTGTTCGGCGCCGCGGCACAGTTTGGGATCTTTGCGACGATTGTCGCCGCTGCTTTCCTGGGCTTCAACATCAAAGAAGCCGCCTCGATCGGGATCATCGGTGCCGCTGACGGTCCAACCACCATTTACGTGGCAACCAAGTTTGCCCCGCATCTGCTAGGGCCTCTATCTGTTGCCGCCTACTGCTACATGTCCCTGGTGCCAATTATTCAGCCGCCAGTCATTAAAGCCATCACCACCAAGCGCGAGCGGCAGATTATGATGGTGGCGAAGCCACAGCAAGAAGTCTCCAGAATGGTACGTATCCTGTTCCCCATCGTGGTTACCATCGTCGCTGGGATCATCGCCCCGATCAGTGTGGCCCTGGTAGGTCTCTTAATGTTCGGTAACCTGATTAAGGAGTGCGGCGTGCTAAACAACCTGGCTAAGGCCGCTGGTAACGAACTTTCTAACCTGGTCACGCTGCTCCTGGGGATTACGATTGGTTCCACTATGGAAGCTAATGCCTTCCTGCAACCCACCACTCTGTTTGTTCTGGGAATGGGGATTGTGGCGTTTGTCTTCGACACCGCGGGTGGCGTTATTTTTGCCAAAATCCTCAACCTGTTCTTGAAGGAAAAGATCAACCCGATGATTGGTGCCGCCGGCATCTCCGCTTTTCCGATGTCGGCTCGGGTTATCGCTAAGATGGCCCTGGCAGAAAACAAGCAAAACTATATCATCATGCACGCCATCGGCGCTAACGCAGCCGGTCAAATTGGTTCGATCATCGCTGGTGGCCTGGTGCTGTCGCTTGTTAAGTAGGAGGTGTAAACAACAATGAAGGAAAATGTCGCTCAAGCGCTGGAACTTATGGGTATTGGCCTCCCAACGATGTTTGGGGTCATCGTTCTCTTCATTCTACTGTGCAAGGCTCTAACCGCTGCATTTCCCTATAAGCCTGAAGAAGAGACTAAAGATAACTAATACCTTAACTGTAGGAGGAAGGCAAAATGCAGGGCATCTGGCAACAAACCCGACGGACTCTGGGAATTCTCCTGGGCAGTTTTATCATCTCCCTTGCCATTAACGGCCTCTTCATCCCCCACCACCTGTTGAGCGGGGGGGTGATGGGCGTGGCCCTGATCCTTAACTACTTGTTTGGAATCTCTACCAGCCTGAGCATCCTCTTGCTCAATCTGCCAATTTTTCTGCTGGGGCTAAAATACGTTAACCGCCACTTTATCCTTTTAAGTCTGGTCGGCATGCTCAGTTTAAGCGTATTCCTGTCACTGACATCAATCTGGGTTTTCCCTGTCCAAGACGTTCTCCTCGCGGCTATCTTCGGCGGAGCCTTAAGTGGACTGGGTTCTGGCCTGGTGTTTAACAATCGGGGTTCTTTAGGCGGAACAGACATCATCGCCGTAGTTGTTAACAAATATTACTCCTACAGCGTTGGAGGGGTTCTCTTGGCCACAAACGTGCTGGTCATCCTGGCCTCTGCCTATCTGGTCGATTTGCAGCTGGCCTTATACACAATCATTTCGATGTACACCTCGGCCGGCATGGTAGACCTTGTCCAGGAGGGACTTAATCGCCGTAAAACCGTGTTCATCATTTCTGATCAATCCACCGCGATCGCTAATGCCATTTTAACCCAGCTTAATCGCGGAGTCACTTATCTCCAAGGCGAAGGTGCATACAGCCACAGCCAAAAACAAATCCTCTACTGTGTGGTGACAACCCTGCAACTGGCCAGGCTGAAGGAAATCGTTCGTGAAATCGACCCGCAGGCATTTATGTCAGTGACTGATACGCGGGAAGTGCTGGGCAAAGGTTTTCACCACCGTGACTTTGATTAGTAAAAAACCTCCAGGTGATCACCTGGAGGTAGATAAAGGCAGTGGGGTCATAATAATACGACCCCATAAAATCCTTCCGCCTGGAGGGATTTTAATATTTTGGAAAGCTGGGCAAGAGGAACAAGGCCATTGGTTTTATGTACGGTAGTTCGTGTGGTAGTTTGACTCGCTGCGGTGATCGCGGACAACCCGGCTAGTAATATACTCTCCGATTTGCTGCGCTGAGTGTTTTTGTTGCTGCCAAATAACTTCGATTAGAGTCCAATTAGAGCGACTATTTTTGCTCATACTATTCTGCGTCTGCTGCCTTAAATCTCTGGAGATGTTTGGCTTAAAATCCAACCGTGTTCAATAGTGCGACTTAACTAAACCACTGCTGCTGATAGTTCTTGCGCCAGCATCCCTTACGAGTTTATATATCTCTTTACGCTTTAATTATATTATCCGTCCGAAACAAAGTCAATATCTTTTTCGTGTATTTTTGTTCTTTTTCGACAAATTTTGTCGAGCCGTAGTTTGCTGTCGCTTAACCAAATAATTTTCCGGTGCAAAAAGCAGGAAATATCAGCCAGGAAGACGAATAAGAGCCGAATTAATGGTAAAGTTCTTTCACTGGGGGGATTATAATGTCTTCAAATGTTCAACAAATTACCCGAACAGGTGTTTTGCTGGCGATCGCTTTAACCGTTCAGCTCATGCACCTGCCCACCTATTTCACCGGACCAGCAATCAATGCGGTTTTGATCCTTGCGGGGATTTTTGTGGGCATTACCGGCGGCGTCCTCATCGGTTGCATAACTCCTGGTGTCGCCCTGATGATGGGGATTATTCCCCCAGTGGTCGCTCCACTTGTGCCGGTAATTATGCTAGCGAACGCAACTCTCGTGGTCGTCTTTAAACTGCTGAGTCAAACAAACCAGTACGTCGCGCTGACGGCAGCTGCGCTGGCCAAATACACCATTTTCTTCTTGGCTATCAATTATCTGTTGCAGTATTTTAATATTAAGCTACCCCCACCCGCCTTGCTGGCCTTTCAGTTGCCTCAACTCTACACCGCCCTGGCAGGGGGACTGATCGCCGTAATTGTTGCCCGTTATGTTATCAAAGAAATCTAGGAAATCTAGATAAAGTAACGGAGATAGAGATAAATTGTACAGATTACAATCGAAACCAGCATGATCCCAAAACCAACTCTAAAATACTGATTGAAGGTAATCGGCACCCCGCGTTCTTCGGACATACCTGCCACAACCACATTGGCCGAAGCCCCGATGACCGCGTCCCGTTACCGCCCAGACAGGCCCCCAGGGATAGGGCCCACCACAGCGGGCCAACATCTATCCCCCGATCAGTCCCGTGGTCATGATTTGGTTAACCATATTAAATAATTTGGTTGACATAACAGCCATACACCTGTATTATGATTGGCTTGAACCAAACAATACTTAATCAGGTCACTGCAGTTACTCCGTTTTCCGGGAACGTAAAAACTACGTTCCCATTTTATATATCTATTTTTTTATATATCTATTCGAACAAATGTGCCAGGATCACCCAGGCTTTCTACCAGGTTCACGTCCTTGGTAACCCAGATAATCTGGTGCTGGCAGGACAAGGAGTGGATCAGCTTCAGAATCCGCTCGGCCCGCTCAAAATCGGATGTGATCAGGGGATCATCCAGGATTAAGGGAAATTTTCGACCTGCCAGCAGGGCCTCGGCCAGGGCAATCCGCAGGGCGAAATACAATTGGACGCCAGTCCCGCTTGACAGGTGCAGGTCGGCAGCTAACCTCTGACCAGTGGAAAGATTGACCCAGACCACCAGATTCTCCAGGGTTGGTTCCAGGCAGACGCGGGTGTAACGGCCGGCGGTCATGTAGGCAAAAAGTTCGCTGGCCCGCGACTCGATTTGCGGTACCAGGTTACTCTGCACCTCACTAATCGCCTCAGCCAGAATCGTCGCCGCCAGTTTGGCCGCTTCCGCCCGGTTGTTCAGGTCGGCCAACTCCTGTTCCACCAGGGCTAGTTCCGTCTCGATCTCCCAGAGTTCAGCCGGCCGGACACTCAATTGGTGCTGTTCTAATCGGACCTGCAGGCTACGGACCCGAAACTCCAGCTCTCCCAGATTTATCTCACCTAAACGAGCCGCCCACTCGGCTATCAGTGCTGAGTCAAGCCACCCGACTTTTTCTGTCAGTTCTGCGCATACCTTCTCCCACTTGGCCACCTCCGCCGCCTGGTTGTCAATCAACTGATTTATTCCTTTGTCGGTTTCCAGGTTTACCATGACCGAATTCTGCTGCTCAAGCTGGTTGGCCAACCGCTCTCGTTCCAATTTGAGCTGGGCCAATTGACGATATTGCAGTTCCAGTTCCCCGCTTGGTTGTCCATGAGATAGCCGGGCTAACTCCCGCTCGTAAAACTCGACCCCGGAAATTGCCTGAGCCAATTCGATTTGCTCTTCTCGGGCCCGTCTTGCCCTTTTCCAGAGAAAGACAAACTGGAACAACAGGATAACCGTTCCCAAAATTCCCGCTAGTAAAGGCAAAGGGGTGGGTTTCCACACCAACGGAAGGCCTCCCAGCAAAACGCCCAAACAGATCAACCCCCAGGCAAGCTGGTTTCTTTTGGCCGTGGTTATCTGGTGCTGGTGGCGTAAACTTTCTACTTTCCGCTGCGCGGTTTCTTTGGCCAATTGGGTTTCCCTGAGCTGAGCAAGACGTTCGGGAGTAAGTAACTCCTGATCGTACTGTTTGATTTGCCGATCGATCTCGTCCAGCCGGGTCCGGAGCAGTCGTATGTTGTCGTCCAATTTACTTTTTACCGTCAGCAATTCCACTTGCTGTTCCTTCAGCGTTCGCGCAGCTCGAAGCGATTCGGCCAGCCGCCGTTGGGCCTGTTCCAGATTCTGCCGCGCTTCCTGGTAGCGTTTATAATCATCGACCAGCGGGGCATATCGCTGACAGAACTCTTTTTTCTCCAATAACTCAACCTCAGCCGCGCGAAGTTGCTGCGTCAATTCTTGCTCAACCTGGTGTGCCCGCTGTAATTCCTGCCAACGCACAGAGAGTTCTGCACGCCGCTGGACCAACTCCTGACCCTCCACGTTTTGCAACTGCCGCCGCCGCTGTTCTAGATCCCGCAGGGCCTTCTGGGCAACGATCTCTGTCTCTCCTCCCGTCACCCTGGCCGCAATTGCTTGCCCTAACGCTTTCTGCTCTGGGCCCTGGATAACCACATCACTGCGGCTGACCAAAATCGTACTCCGACACAGGTTCAAACTGGTGATGCCCAGGTCGGTCAGGATGGGGTTCGCTGACCGGGAGCCAACCACAGTCCAGCCAGCGTTCGTTTGAGCACTGATCTCCAGCCTCCCGCGGGCAAAATCACGCTCCACTCGCCATAATTTGCCGTCACTGGTTTCCACTACCATGACGGCGGCAAAGTTTCCTCCATCTAACGGTCGGTAGCGACGAAACAAGGTATCCTTTTTCGTTACGCCAAACAGCAGCATCAAGATGGCGTCTACCAGCGTGGACTTACCAGCTTCATTGTGCCCCACCAACACGTTTAAACCCTGGCCGAACTCAACTTCGGGGTAATTCTTAAACTGACCAAACCCCAGCAAGCGAATAGATCTGAGCTTCACGGCAATTTCTCTCCCCTCAGGGCCGCCAGCCCGTAGTAATAGGCGAGCTGAAGCCGGCGGCGTTCCGCCTCATCAGAGCACTTGGCCAGCCGTTCTTCAATCCGACGTTTAAAAACACCAATGATGGTCGAAGCGGAGTCACCATCGGTAATGGCCATTTGTGTCTGATCCTCAATGACCAGACTGAAGTAGGCGGACTGAAACTTCTCCCGCAGGTCAGCGACCAGGGAGGCTACACTGGCTTCTGTCTGGCCAACCAGTTTCAGCCGGGCACACGCCCGGGGGTCCTGAGACAAACGTAGCTGTCGATAAATATTTTCCGGCTGGGCAACATTAAACTCCCAAGCTAAGAAAGGTCGGTCTGGGAGAGGTACCGGTTCAACCTGGATCGAAGTTGTGGCATCAAGGGTCACCAGCAGGACTTGCGGGGAAATACCCGGCGTGAAGTCAAGCCGGTGAGGTGACCCCGGGTAATAGGCGCGGGTTGACCCCCGGGTACAGTCAAGGAAGCGGTGGTAATGACCTAATGCCAGATAGTCCAGTCCACAGCCGGCAATATCCTCAGCCGTAACGGGTTGATAGTCTTCGGCTTGAATACTAGCCAGCCGCACCTGTCCGTGCAGCAACCCCACATGCCACCCGGGACATTCAGCCCGCTTAAATCCCTGCAGAACTCGCTCACCCTGGTTTTGTGCCTGAAATGGTAGCCCATAGAAGGTGACGCCAGGAATCCGGTCAAAGGTCGACCAGCCCCCGGCTTGAAATACATGAACATTGTCCGGCCAGCCATAGGTGTAAGCCTGGCAGGCGGGCAGAGGATCATGGTTGCCTGGCACAATCAGCACGTAAATATCTTGAATAGCCAGACGCTCAAATTCAATCCTGACCCAAGGAGCAGAATCAGCCCGGGTCCCGTCAAACAGGTCGCCACAGATCAATACTGCATCGACGGACAGAGCCAGGGCCAGGTCAACGAGTTTGGTGACCGTCCCGAGCAGTTCCTGCCTCCGTGTCTTCCGTTGATCACCCAGATACAGCAGGGGTCTATCCAGATGTAAATCAGCAGTATGGAGCAAACGAATTGTCATTTAGGCACCTCGTTAGCGAAATCGGTTCAAACCACCGTTCATCTGTCTCCATCTCTATCCCCATGCATTAATGGTAACAAGTTAGCAGCCCGTAAAATAATCTGGGTATCCTCGTGGATAGCCGGCCAAAGCTTGCTGAGTTCTTCTACTTTGGCCCACATTGCTTCACCTACATCATCTCCCGGCGCCAGGATACCTCCAATAGCCCTGGCCCAGAAATCGACGTACACCACGTGTAAAATAACCCCCGTTTCAGTTTTAACGATCCGCTCGAAAGTAATCAGGTGCGGCCCAATTACCACCTCCAAACCTGTCTCTTCAAAAACCTCTCTTTTCGCACAGTCAACTAGGGTCTCTCCCGGCTCTAACATACCACCTGGTAATATCCAGCGGTCATACCAGTAACTCCGGTAGCCATGCTTGACCAGCAGAATCCTGTTACAGTCATCCTGTACCAGCGCACCAACTCCGATTCGAATTAGATTATTCATGTGTTCACCCCCCTCATTCGGGAATGGTTAATCTTGATCCGGGACAAATTAGATCCTGGTCCCCAAAACACAAGGAGGCATGCAATTTGACCAGCAAGCCGTCAACTATTAACCCACTCAACTATCTTTACCTCGCCATCCCCTTCAGCCTCTACTTTGAACTGACGCACCGTCAGGTGCCGCTCTTTTTTGCGGCCAGCCTCGCGATCATCCCTTTGGCTGGTCTGATGGGTAAAGCTACCGAAGAACTGGCTTTCTATTTTGGGCCAAAAATCGGCAGCTTTTTAAACGCCACCTTGGGCAATGCCACTGAACTGATTATAACCTTATTTGCCCTGAAAAAAGGTTTGTTTGAGGTAATTAAAGCCTCATTAGCAGGCTCCATCCTGGGCAACATCCTCTTGGTGCTGGGCTTCTCGATGCTATTGGGCGGGATTCGCAACGGTACCCAGTATTTCCACCGGCAGAATACCGCCAACCAGACTTCCTTGATGTTCCTGGCCGTGATCGCTCTGGTTATTCCGGCAACATTCTTCCAAAAAGCCGTCCACGGACAGATATACAAACTCAATGAACTAAGTCTAATCATTGCCAGCCTGCTCTTTATCGTCTATCTGGCCAGCATGCTGGCATCATTCCGCGGCACCGACCCGCTGGGTGTTCGGCACGAGGAAACCCACGAAGCCACCTGGAGCCGGGGTAAAGCTCTCCTGATGCTGTTCATTAGTACCGTCCTGGTGGCCCTGGAAGCTGAACTCCTGGTTAGCAGCATCGAACCTGTAACACAGGCCCTGCGGTGGTCCCAATTCTTTGTTGGGATCGTGATCATCCCAATTATTGGTAACGCCGCGGAGCACTCCACCGCGTTAATTATGGCCCTTAAAAACCAGATGAACATCGCCGTGGAAATTGCTGTTGGCTCCAGTTCTCAGATTGCCCTACTGGTCACGCCGATCCTGGTGTTTTTGAGCTATGTCTGGGGCAACCCGATGAACCTTTTTTTCAACTATTACGAGATCATCGCCCTGGCCTCAGCCGTCCTGATCGCCATTTTTATCAGCCTGGACGGAGAATCAAACTGGTTGGAAGGAGCTCAACTGATCGTGGCTTACCTGATCATTGCGGCAGCTTTCTACTTTGTTTAACCTATTTTCAGCTTTAAATTAATATTCCTGCTATTAAAATACCAAGAGAAATGTACAATTCCTAATAATCTAGCCAACTTAAAAAGCGCTCAAAACCACACAGTTAGAGCGCTTAACTTATTTTAACCAAACTGTTAATCCCAGAATTACATGAAATAACCCCAAATGATTCCCACAACCATCATCACCAATAACAGGCCGGCCCCGGCTTTAATCAAAATTACTCCCCGTTCATCTCCTTTCATGCCCGCCACCGTCCCCATAATAATGGCAACAAGTCCGCTAAACTTTGGCGTGAACAAGAAGAATAAAAAGAATAAAAACCAGCCCAACAACAGGAAAAGTGGGGCATCACCAAATAATTTCTCGTTCGACGCATTGCCCACTATAAATAGCCCCCTTTTGACTTTTGTGTGAATTAGGTTGCGGGACTTACGCAAAATTACACCTTTTATATTTTATCATAATGCTTTCATGTCCACAATTCGATAAAAAAATAAATTTTTCCCACCTCCCAATAATATCTTAGAAAAATTTGAGAAAATATGACGTGTTTATAGTTCCTCTTTAATCAATTCTTTCAGTTCTCCCTTTGTCGGTACCCGACCAAACAGTTTGACTTTTCCATTAATCACCAGACCAGGGGTGCTCATTACGCCATACCCCATGATCTGCTTAATGTCTGTTACCTTCTCCACATCAGCTGCTACATCCAATTCGGCCAGAGTGTCAAAAGTAAGTTTCTCTAAGGCTTGGCACCGCTGACATCCAGGACCAAGAATCTTGATATCCACAGTTTTCGTCTCCTTTCTTCCTTTCGTGTTTATTAGATTTGTGTTTATAAAATTGCATTAAACAAATAGCCAACAACCGTTATCGCCACGGCCAGTATTCCAGCAAAAATTGCGATCAGTTTGGGCTTCAAAACATTCCGCAAGATAAAGAAGTGTACCGAATCACCCAGGTGAGTACCAGGTGATAGGTTCATCCAATGCTAAATCAGTAAATTTTGTTAACACGAGTTATCCCTCTTTGCGAGTTCTGTCTTTTTTCTTCTTTAGATGCTCAACAATATTTTTAGTTTCTCCCAGTTGTGAGAGAATAATGTCCTGCAGCAGTTCAAGCAGCTCAAAAACCTTTGGATCCCTGACCCGATAGATGATCATGGTTCCTTCACGTCTGGTTTCCAAAATCCCTCTCTCACGCAGGACTGCCAGGTGCTGTGAGACATTCGATTGCTCCAGATCCAGTGCTGGGTGAATTTCACAGGCACACATCTCCTTATCATGGAGAAATTCCAGAATTCTAATTCTAGTTGGATGGCCAAGCGATTTTAGTAAATCAGCCTCCATTTTATAAATCAGTTCCTCCATGGCAACCTCCTATATGATAATATTCTGATATATTGTTAATCACATAATATATGTTGGCTAGGATTTTGTCAATTGTCCGGTTACTAAAATAAAAAACTAAACCCTTGACAAGACTTCTGTCAAGGGTTGGCCGCGGCGTTGTACTGATGCTACTTCCCCAGGTCTTCCTCTTTCTTTCCGGCATCGGGATAGAACAACGGCTGGCCAAACTTATCCACCCCAAACTGCCCAATCATTTTCTGGGTTTCGGGAGCCACCATGAACTCCACGAAAGCCCGGGCGCCGGCGGTGTTCATTTTCGCCTTGATTTCTTTCGGGAACTTCTCCGGGTTCACCTGCATGACGTGATAAATATTGAGCAGGTTCTTTTGCACACAGGGGGCACGCTCACTACGGTCGTCAATCCGGATCCCCACTATGCTCAGTTCACTCATCCGTCTCACCATCCTGGCCGTTTTGCCTATAGGTTACCCGGTCACTGGACGGCCTATGCACTATCAAATTCACCAGTTTCGGCTGCTGCCTCCGCCCCCACCGGAGCCGCCGCCACCGAAATTACCGCGCCCACCGGCACCACCCCCGCCCCGGAGCAACGTACCCAGAAGGAAACCGAACAAGAAGCCATCCAGGTAGCGAAAATCGAGGTAAAATAGAAAAAGTAGCCCCAGAACCCCGAGCAAACACAGCCAGGTGGGCACCGGCTCCCTGGTCTGGCTGGTCGCTGGTGAAGCCCGGGGTTTTTCCACCTGAATGGCAACCTGATATTCTTTCGCGATCTCGCCGACCACCGCCAGGTAACCGTTTAGAATCCCCTGATCGAAGTCACCCTTCTTGAAATAAGGTAACATAAATTCGTCCTGAATCCGACCGGTTTTTCCATCGGGAAGTGCCCCCTCCAAACCGTAGCCAACCTCAATCCGGGACTTGCGTTCGTTTGGGGCCAGAAGGATCAGGACGCCATTGTTCAGTTCGCGGTCGCCGATTCCCCATCCACGTAGCAACGCCAACGCATATTCCTCTGCGGAATACCCTCCCAAAGACTTAACGGTCACCACCACTACCTGCGCCTTTGTTTTCGCCGCCAGTTGTTGACTCGTCCCTACAATGGTGGACTCAGTCTGGCTGCTTAAGACTTCAGCCTGATCAAGTACGTAAAAGGCCGATGTCGGTTTGGGGATCGAGGGAGCCGCCAGCGTGCTGGGAGTCAGCAGGCTGACTAGCAGCACGGCCAGCAGTCCCAGAGCCCATATTTTCTTCATGATCACACGCCCCTACTTCTTGTTAAAATCAACTTTAGGGACACTCTTTGCACCTTCGTCGGGCTGGAAATACTCGCGCGGCTCAAATCCAAACATTCGAGCATAAAGTACCGTTGGAAAACGTTTAATTTTCGCGTTGTAAGCTTGAACCGCGTCATTATAGTCTTTGCGTGCCACGGCCAGACGGTTTTCCGATCCCGCCAGCTCGTCCTGGAGCTGCCGGAAATTGGCATCCGCCTTCAAGTTCGGGTAGTTCTCGACCACCACCAGCAGCCGGGACAAAGCGCTTCTCAATTCCTGGTCAGCGACCGCTTTATCGGCCACGGTTTGCGCGCCGATCAGTTTGCTGCGGGCTTCGGCAACACTTTTAAAGATACCCTCTTCATGACTGGCGTATCCCTGAACGGTCGCCACAAGATTGGGAATCAAGTCAGCCCTTCGTTGCAGTTGATTGTTAACCTGGCTCCACTTTCCGTTGATGTTTTCATTGAGAGTAACCAAGTTGTTATACCCACTGATGAGAGTCAAGGCAAATACAGCTAATACGCCAACAATGACCAGAAGTATGATCCAGCTTTTTTTCACCTTATACACCTCCGAATGTGTTATTCGACAACGATTGTATACCACTATAGGGCATTTTTCAATATCCGTTGGCAGTCGGACATAGTACCATATTCTGGCTTACCAACTGTTCAAAGTCGGGATCGCTTTTCACCTCAACAGCTTTAATCCGTTCCTTAATCTGATAACACACGTCTAAATTCTTGCGGTTACGCAGGATTTGAGTAGCCCCTTTGCCAGCGGCGTTACTGATGTAGAAGATATTACAATCAACCGCGGGAATGAGTCCGAGGTTGATCGCATGTCTGAAGTTGATAGCATTGCCCAAGCTGCCGGTTAGATATATGTTTTTAATCTCCTGGACTTCTACCCCGATTTTCCGCAACAGCATGCGGGTAGCTGCCAGTACCATAGCTTTGGCTCGCACGGTTTTGTCGATATCAGCCTGTGTCAACGCAATTCCCTGGTCTCGGCTGGTTTCCCGCGGGCTGGCAATCAGAAAAGCAGGTTGTCCATCCAATTCAATGACCCGTTCGAATGCTCTGGTCTGACCATTTGCTCTCAAGCCTGCGTTAGCCCGGTCAATCTTCCCTTTTTCATTAATAACCCCGGCTGACCGCAGATGTGATAGGGTGTCGATCACCCCAGCCCCGCAGATCCCCTGCGGCAAACAGGCGCCGTAAACCTTATATGGAGGAGACAAATTAAAATCTACCTTGTAGATAGCGCCAGTGGTCGCCACCATACCATCGCGCAGCCCCACTCCTTCAAACACTCCACCGTACACAGAGGTAGACACAAATCCCTCCTGCGTACCCAAAACAACTGTCGCGTAAGTGCCAAGGTCAACGTAGAGTGACAGATCTTCCCGCGTAAAGAGATTATTGGTGAGTAAGCCGGCCGTCGTATCACAACCGATCATTCCGCCGACTGCTGGCGGGATAATCACCTCTCCCTCGGGATTTATTCTCAGTCCGAACGCCATCGCTTTGAGAACAGTTCCATCCGTGTGGTTAATCGAAGCCAAACTAGTCAGGGCAATTCCGCTGATCCGCCCAAACCATAAATCAATCATGGCCGGGTTCCCGACTACGACCACCTCACGAATGTCTTCACCGGACAAACCCATCTCGGCACACAAAGAGTCAATAACAGCGTTGGCCTGATTTATCATCGCCTGCCGCCGCGCACCAATCTCCTGCTCCTGCCGCTGGGGATTTTCTACTACATGACCGTTAATGACCGAGTTGTTTTCTAGGTTGATTAAGTAGGCAGAAATTGCGGTAGTACCCAGATCTATTACCAAACCATGGTTTGCCATTTTCCGTCACCTGCTTCCAACATGCTACTTAATAAAATGTACTTTTCGTTATTACTGTGCGAAGTTCCTGCCATTTATGAGCTGGTTTCTTCGCGTAACCTCACATTATTTTATTATTTTATTAGCCCAAGCATTCTGGCCTGGGTCAAATGTCCTAGTCTACTAGGACCAAGGTCTTATTTTTCGTCGGTATTGCTGGCTGACCCCCTTATTTCGATCACCGACCTCGTATTAATGACTAGAATAGAAAAAATTACTTAAAAAAAGGAGGATTAACATGAAGAAGGTAAGTAAGCTCCTAACAATCTGTATCGCGCTCATCTTCACCCTGGTTATGGTCGGGGCCGCAGTAGCTAAACCCGGCGCTAATTCAGGCAAAGAGCTGGGGGCAAAAAACGGTCAGACTGACTCCACTGTTGCTGTCCAGCCAACTGCAAATGCTCAAGAAACTGTAACCAATGCAGACCTGAACGGACAAACTGAACGTTTTAAAGAACAGGTGAAGAACAAAGGGCAGGAAGAGCAAAAAATCGAACGTTTTCAACATCGGGTAAAAGTTAATGGTAAAGAAGTGAAATTCGATGTTCCCCCGGTAATCAAAGACGGTCGCACGCTGATCCCTGTTCGCGGTCTGATGAACAGCCTGGGAGCAACCGTTGCCTGGGATGAAACCACCCAAACGGTAACCGTTACAAAGGATGATAAGGTCGTCGTCTTAACACTGGGCAGTGATGTGGTCCTGGTCAACGGACAGGAAACCAAAATTGACGTGCCCGCCCAGTTGATCAGTAATCGCACTCTGGTTCCACTGCGCTTCCTGGCTGAAACTTTTGGCAAGATCGTGAAATACGATCCGGAGACTGGTGAAATCGACGTTAACGAAGGGGAAACTTCCCCAATAACTGAAACTGAAACTGAAACTGAAACCGAACCTGGATCCGGAACCTCTCCTCTGGTTGATGAAACCACTACTACGCCGACCACAGCACCAGAGCAGTCAGTACCTCCAACCACCACTCAACAATAGTAATCACTAGATTTAAGCCAGCATCTCCCACTCAGTTGGCAAAGGGTTGCCTCCGGGCAGCCCTTTGTCAGTTTATTCACCACTTCTCGCCGTCAAGCATATCCTATCAATGACTACTTCACACCGCAGGGAGGAATTACAATGGACCAGTATCAGATTTTGTTGAAAGGCGCTCTCGTTTGTAGGGAAAGGAGAGCATAAGGATGAAACGCACCCTTTACGGCCAGTTAAAGCGAGTTCTGATTATCCATGGGACATTGGGTAAACCTCAAGACCACCCGGAATCCGCCCGAGTTTTAGTGAATCTACTCGGTCATTTTAACGTATCCTGCACACACCTGTCTTCTTTCCATTATTCAAGGGGCATGCTGTCGGGTTTTGATGCGCTCTTTTATCTGAGCGATACGGATGATACCACGCCATCGTCTCTGTTGATGGACATTATCCACACACACCTACCAGTTTGCTGGCTAGGCAAAAACATCGAACACTTAGCGGCATCCGGTCGGTTAGGAACAACTACCATCTCTCCGCCGGGTTCGGGCGAGGTAACGATCCATTATCGGGGTCAGGCGCTTCCTGGCGATCCAACTAACTTGCGCCTACTCCGGGTCGAAGAATTAACTGGATGCCGTGTTTGGGCCTACTTTGAGCAAGCAGGAAAAAGATATCCATACGCCCTAGAACATAAGAATCTCTGGATGTTCGCCGAAGACCCGCTAACCAGTAGTGGTGGATACTGGGTCCTGGCCGATCTGCTCCACGAAATCTTGCGAGAACGACACGCAAACAAAGCCGCCGCCCTGATCAGAATCGAAGATGTCCATCCCCAGACTGACCCCACCTCGCTTCAGGCCATTGGCGACTATCTGGGGCAGGAAAATATCCCTTTTCTGGTCGCCCTGATTCCCGTCTACGCGAATGGGGCAACAAAAAGCTGGATCCCCCTGTCCACCCGGCCGGGGTTAGTTCAGACCTTGCATGATCTGGTGAAAAAAGGAGCCATGCTGGTCCTGCACGGATATACGCACCAGCATGGCGAGGAAGAAAGTGCTATCGGTTTTGAATTCTGGGACGCCGACTCCGACCAGCCCCTGTTTGGTGACTCCTGGCTCACCGTGGAAAAACGCCTCCGACAGGCCCTGGATGAATGCGCCGCCAACAACCTATGGCCACTGGCTTTTGAGCCGCCTCATTACGCCATATCTGCTCTAGGTTACCGGGTCTGCCGCGCTCACTTTTCTACCCTGGTTGGTCGGGAGCAATTGTCCGATCGAACATACCAGATCACCCAAGTCTTTCCTTATCCCATCTGGCGCGATCAGTACGGTAACCGGTGGTTCCCCGAAAACCTCGGCTACGTCAATCCAGCGAGCGGCCAAACAGTCGCCCGTATGTTAGAAACCGCCCGGCAGTTCCTGGTCGTCCGCGACGCAATCGCGGGAGCTTTCTTTCACCCCTTTATGCCCCTGGACTTGTTAAAACAACTCGTTGATGGCCTACGGGCCCTCGGGTTTTCGTTTACCGATCTCAGACAGGAGCGCCACTGGGTGCGCTGGTCCGGCTGGCGGGTCCACAACCTCAACGATCAAATTTTGGTGACTCACGTTCCCGGGCAATCCCCGTGTTGGGCCACTGCCCGCCGCAGCTAATTTAAGGTTAATCATCAGCTGGGTTAATAATTAGCGACAGGCGCCCACCATCCTTGAGGGCCTGCAGCACCTCCTTGAGTTCTTTGCTCTGCTTTCCTTTTTTACATCCGCGCTTATGCCGTTCTCTAACTAAGTTAGCCGTGCCGGTAAAATCAACCGTTGTCACCTGCTCAGGAGGATCGTCCTTACGAGGCAAGCAGATCAAGAGGAAGAACACCAGGGTAAACACGATTTGAATTATGATAAAAACTAAAATTACTCGGTCATCACAGTCGGAAAAATCCATCCCGATGGGACCCCTCCTTATATTCGGCCAACCATTGGAGAGTTAAATGAGTCATTTAAACCACTGGTACAGAAATGGATTTCTTACACCAGTATATTCCAATATCTACTCCTCGGTGACTTACGGTTGTTCGATTCAAGATATATTATTTAAAACACATTCTTCCGAGTTACTGACCCCGGCATCCGCAAAAGTAGCCATCTCCGCCATAATTTTTGTCGCCGCTTCCACCAAATTCATCACCAGGGCCGCCCCGGTCCCCTCTCCCAAGCGCATCTTCATGTGCAGCATCGGCACGAGCCCGATCAGTTCCAGCATCTTGCGGTGGCCCGGTTCTACCGAGGCGTGGGAAGCAATCATATACTGAACTGACTGCGGCGCCAGCCGACTGGCCACCAAGGCGGCCGCGCTGGAGATAAAGCCATCCACTACCACCGGTATTCGACACGCCGCCGCTCCCAAAATAACGCCAGTTAACCCCGCTATTTCCAGCCCCCCGACTTTGGCCAGCACATCAAGGGGATCACTGGGATCAGGGCCATTGACTCGGATGGCCTGTTCGATTACCCGCACCTTGTTCAACAACGCCTGGTCAGTTAAGCCCGTACCACGACCCGTGATATCACTGACCGGCAAGCCGCTGAAAACGGCCAGAATAGCCGAACTGGGGGTAGTGTTGCCAATCCCCATATCACCAGTTCCAAGCAACGTCGCCCCTCGGCCGATCTCCGCCTGGGCCACCTGGATCCCCACCTCGATCGCTTCCACCGCTTCTGCCCGGGTCATTGCCGGCCCTTTGGCCATGTTCCGAGTTCCGCGTCTGACTTTACGCTGAATTACTCCCGACAGCTCAATCTCAGCATCGACCCCGATGTCGACTACCACCACGCGGGCTCCAACGTGGCGGCTCAAAACATTGATCGCCGCCCCTCCCCGGGCAAAATTAAGGACCATCTGTTCGGTGACTTCCTTCGGAAAGGCACTCACACCTTCTTCAACCACCCCGTGGTCACCGGCCATCAAGATAATCACCTTGTCTCCGACCACTGGCCGGGGATTACCGGTGATCCCGGCCAACCTGGCGGCGATCTCTTCGAGCACACCAAGACTGCCCGGTGGCTTGGTTAAATTGTCGAGCCGCCGCTGGGCCTGCTCGATCGCCCCCTGATCCAAATCCTTAATACTGACAATGGTTGCCTGAAGTAGACTCATGAGAAATACCCCCTTGAATTAAAATAAAATAAAAAAAGTCTACCATCCACCAAAGGACTGTAGACTTTTCCGTCATCTACAACCAAACGCCGATAGGCAGGTCTCCTGGCTCCAGATCATCACTCACCCCTGCGCCTTCCCGAACCGGTGGCATCTGCAGGCAGGCTCCCTGGTTACAGTGCTGGGTGCGCTCAGGTCTTTCACCTGATTCCCTATTCTCCTCGGTTGTGAGGCACCTATCGCGAAGGATATGCTCTTGTCATAAACTCAACATTTAAATCATCCTGTTTGATATCTATACGCTGTCAACTAGAATATTCCTGCTTAACAACAAATATTTTTATTAAACAAACGACCCCCAGGTTAATCACTTGCGACTTCTCCCTCAAGCGATTTAATCAAGTACTTCTCCAGTTTTTGCACAAAATCCTCGAGTGTTTGTCTGGTTACCGAATCACCATTGTGCCAGTCTGGCATTTCGTCCAGGATCTGCCGCAAAGCCTGGCTGACTGCACGGGCCTCACCGAGATTGAGCACAAAAGGCGGTTCATAATCAAGTTGGATTTCTTTTACGTGTTCAATTTGCAAACCATTGAGGGTGTCCAGCACCCGGGCCGCTTTTTCAAAAGGAATATCACTATCCAGTTGAATCTTAATCTCCATCATTGCCCTAAACCTTTACCTTACCACAATATTACTACCATCATTAAGTATTATTTATCGCACCTCTAATTATATCAATAAATTATTAAATCAGCAATCCCACGCAACCACCGTGGTTGATTTAGGTCTTCAACTCATCCAGCCCCACAAACTGGTAACCCTGAACCTGCAGGTCGATAATGAGTTGATCCAGCACCGGCAGTAGATCCGGTGAAACCGCGTGCAGGAGGACGATCGCGCCGGGGTGAACCTGTTTCATCACCGTCTGGTAGTATTCCTTCGGTCCCCCGGGCAGCGGCACCCAGTCCCGCAAGGCCACGCTCCAGAAAACAGTGGTATAGCCTTCTTCCCGCAGGATCTTCAGGGTCTCTTCGCTGTATTCACCCATCGGCGGGCGGACAAATCGCGACCGGGGGATTCCGGCAGCCTGCAGTTGTTGCTCGACCTGGCTCGTTTCGTGTTTCAGCTCCTGCCGGGTCAAGGACGGCAGGCTGGGATGAGAATATGTATGGTTCCCTACCGTGTGTCCATTACTAACCATCCGCTGGGCCAGCTTGACGTTTTTCGGATCGCTTAGCCAGTCTCCAGTGGCAAAAAACGTCGCTTGCACGTGGTGTTTGGCTAGAATTTCCACGATTTTCTCAGTGTGCCCATTCTCATATCCCAGATCAAAAGTCAGAGCGATTTGCTTACCCTGCATCTTCCCGCGGTAGATGGCCCCATATTTACCCAGCATCTGCTCAACTGCCACCGGCACCACCGGCGGTTGATTCATGCGAACCGTATAGCCCCAACTCCGCTTGTTACGGTCAACCGGTTGCTCCTGAACCGGTTCCGGGACGACCTGGGCCTGCACCGGCGGTGGCAGCGGGGTTGAACTGTTATATCCTGGTTCATCTCCGTCGGATTGAAGAGAAGATACTTGTCGCTCACTCTTGAACCAACGAGAACCGGTCGATACCAGGTGAGTGTAGCCAAACTGCCAGCCAATTATCGCGCCACAAACGATCGCCAACACAAAGGCGGCCATCTTCCACAGTTTTCGTTGCCGCTGTTTGCCTGGTGCCACTGTTTTTTCTGCCCCCATTTCTACCTGCAGCCTGACCCATATCGTCAGACCGCGTTGTCCAAACGGGAACATATTTCGACACCAAGCGCAGGATTCCTGTAGGGAATACGCGGAAAAATTTGTCCTCCACCTTTAAAGAGAATCAAGATTTACTATCCCGCCACCCCGGCAGACAGAATAAACCGCCAGGCCTCGTCAGGTGACATCTCCAGAATCGTAACGTCAGCACGGGGAACCAGAAGCGTAAACCCCGCGACCTGAAATGACTGGGGCACATAGACCGCGATGTGGTCCGCATCAATGGGTCCAAAGGCACTCAGATCTTCGGTACTGACGAAACCAACGATCTTGGCCCTGGTACCGGGAAGGTCGACCAGAGCAACTTGGGAAAAAGATTTCTTATCTCCCAACAGGGAGTTAACTGTATCTTTAATCGTCCCATAGACCCCTTTGATCAGGGGAATCTTATTGACCAGATGATCGATCAGGCTTAAGACTTTACGGCTGATCCAGGCTGTCGCCAGAAAACCTACAGCCGTAATGATCACCAGGGTAATCAGCAGACCAAGCCCGGGGATTTTTATCCCAAGATACTCAATCAGGTACCGCCCGAGCAGACCATCAAGGAAATTGAAAACCTTGAGCACGATATAAGTGGTCAACAGGATTGGCACCATAGTAATGAGCCCATTTACAAAGTACTTTGCCAGTCTTTTCACCCGATTTGTCCCTCCTTTTAACTTCTATAACTTCCTCCCTAATATTATTGCCCATATTTTCCACAAACAAGATACCCGGCGGACCTGTGGGCCCGGCGTCTCTGGTTAATAAACACATGAACACCATATGGTTGGCCAGGCAAAAGCTAAACCCTGGAAATGATCTTTCCCAGGGTTTCACCACTGTACCTGGCTCCGGGTTTAACTTTTGTTTCATTCCCTCTTAACGATCCGACGTCATTCGACTCTCCGCCAGTTAAACTTTTATTCTTCTTCCAGTGGTATCCGTCTGAGCTCGAAAATTACTGGCGTTTCCGGATCGGGACAAGCCCAGGTAGTCACCTCGCTATTCTCAGCCCAGGGAAACCGCCCGCCGTAAAGCAGCGCCGCCACAGCCGAGCGCAGGGAATCATAAGCAAATTGACACAAACCACCCGGGCTCCGCTCAGCAAACTCAAATTGTTCTCCAACCTGATGCCCATACGAGCACTTGCCGGTTCCCCTGATTTCAATGATCGTGGCAACCACCTTATTTTTATACATGCTGTCTTCACCTCCCTACTTACGACCAGACTCTACCCATTCGTTCCTCATCATTGGCGAACTTGTTCTGTCCAAGCCACTCCAAAACCTGAAACACAACTCCGAAGCTATTTTTCGGTGAAAGAAAAACCTGTTTTCTTATGCCGGGCACCTCTTCATAATTCAGAGTCTTAAATCCATATTTTTCCCAATGTTTCAAGACGGCATCCAAATCATCCACCTCGATGGCGACGTGGTCAACCCCTTCACCGAAGCGTTCAATATGCCTGGCAACAAAACTATCTGGTGATGTGGCTTCCAGCACTGAGAAAATGATCTCTCCCATTTTGAATAAAGCAAACACGTACTTATCTTGAAGGTTCTCTTTTTGATACAATAGCCTGGCCCCGAACGCCTCCGTAAACACCTTCTTAGCCGCCTCCAGGTCTCTGACGGCGATCCCGATATGGTCAATTTTTTTTATCATCCATTTAAACCTCCCTTTTTTTATTATTTTATTATATTGCGGCACCTAATTCATAATATTCCATGAAAGTAAGATAATTCCTGCAAATCTATGATTACAATACGGCCAGCTGGACAATGGTCCGGGCCAGGGCAGTTCCCCTTGTCAACCTGTAAATTTTCTGGTAATCTATGTATGAGAAAACTTCATAACCCTAAAGGGGAGTAGCTGACTTTAAATAGTTGGTGAAATCAACATACTGGCTCGATCGGAGCCTGGTTTCACCGATTGGTTCTACTGACCAATAAGCGAGACCTTTAGCACATCCTAGATTTAAGTATGTGCAAAGGTCTCTTTTATTTAGAAAAACTACAAAAAGGAGGTATTTACTATGACCGCTTACTTTGCCGCCCTGGCTTTCGTCGTCCTGGCGGAAATGGGCGACAAGACCCAGCTTTTAGCCATGGCCTTTGCCACTCGCTACCGGGCAACGACCGTCCTGGCAGGAGTGTTGGTGGCCACCCTGATCAACCACCTGCTGGCCGTAGTGGTCGGAGGGCTTTTGAATTCTCTGATTTCCTTCTCCACCATTCAGGCGATCGCCGCCCTGTCCTTTATCGGTTTTGGCTTATGGACCCTGCGGGGAGATACCCTCGATGGGGAAGACCAGAAGGTTCGGTTTAGTCCTTTCTGGACCGTCGCCATCGCCTTTTTCCTGGCCGAGATGGGGGATAAGACCCAGCTGGCCACCGTGGCTCTAGCCGCGAAATACAATTCCATCATTATGATCTGGCTGGGGACAACCACTGGTATGCTGTTCGCTGACAGTATCGGCATTATCATCGGGGTGGTACTGGGGAAACGCATCCCCGAAATGGCAGTTAAGTGGGTTTCGGCCAGTGTCTTCATCCTGTTCGGTCTGGCTGGCCTAGCTGATGTTCTGCCGCAGTCGTTCCTGACCTGGCCAAATTTAACTCTCGCCCTGGGTGTTCTCGCCACGGCGATTTACCTGGCGGCCTGCCCGAAACGCCATCCCCACGAAGATTCAGAACACTAACAAGCGTCACTTAATTATCCGCAGGGAGTCAACCATCCGGTCAAAGATGTTCTGATGCCGTTCCTGATCAGCCGATGCCAGAATAAAATAGCTGAGCCGGTACATTTGATCTCCCTGTTGGCAGAATACTTCCCGTGCCCGGTAGTCCTGCCCATCATGCCCCTCACAGTTGTATTCCAGCAAGAAACCGGGCCGACCCGCTACCTGTCTGGGGTTAAGCTGATACGAAGTGATTTTCCGCCGGTCCATGGCGCTGTGCTTGGCCTCATCCAAAAACTGTTCCAGCGATTTCTGCAGCCGCCAGACCTGTACAAACCCGTGCGCACCATGTCCTGGTTCGCGAAATCCCGTGTGGTATAAAATCTCGCCGCCCTGAAACACTTCCGATGAAATATCCCAGGCCGTCGGGTAGCTGAAGCTGACTGGCCCGTTCTGGTAACGGGAAAAATCAGTCTTAACTTGAGTCGGCGCGGTATCAACCACCTGCCAGCCAGCCGGTAAAGAAAACAGGCAATAGGGGGTAACCAGCCGGTGCCATAAAAAATAACTCTTTCCTTGAACGGAAATTAGGCTCACCTCCAATACAGCCAAACAGAGAAAAACCACCAGGGTCAACCATTTTCTTGTCATCTCACCGCTCTCCTCCCGGTCTTGCCTCAACCTCTCGCTGCAAGAAATTTCTTGTACTAAAAACTATGTCGTGTCTCCTTATTCCATGCTTTTTTTCGTCTTCCTGTCACTGTGCACATTTTATCACCATAAAAAAAACAAGGGATAGACGGGTTCAACCGCCCCCTTGTTTTTCATCAGTCGCTTGTTTACAGCAATCACGCTGGCCTGACTGGCCGCTATCTATATCCCTCAGGTTCCACATCCTTTACGAAAAAAAGCGCCAAAAACGGCTCCCATTAAGCCACCCGCGACGGGGTTATATAACAGAGACTGAGCCACAAACGCCCCGATTGCTGCCCAAACGAGCACGCTAACTGCCCGCCGAAGCGCAGTTTCCATGGATTTATCCCTCCTCCCCTATCTTCACGCTCAACACACCGTAACTTGTTCTCTCTTCGCCAATTGTCGTCCTCGTGTTTTTTCTTTTCCAGGATAATATTTCCCAGGATAATTAAAAACAACCAGGAAATTAAAAGCGGGTATAATCAGTTGTATCCGGCATGAACCAGCGAATACTCACACTCTTTCGGCCGGTGCTGTCAGCCGGATTGAACTGCAGGTCGTCAGGCCCAATTCGCTCATTACCCAGCCAGACGCTCACCCGGGCCAGGTCGTCGTCAACGTAGAAAGTTAAGCCCCGCACCTCATCCAGACTGGGGACAAACGGCCCAAACAGCGGGTCATCGATCTTCTCAATGTGGATTTCCTTTCCCTGCTCGGTCTGGACAACCTGGTACTTCACGTACTGTTGAGCCAGATTGTACTTGAGAAGGCGAGAAGTCCGGGTCACCAGGATCTCACCACGGTAGTACTCGTCAGCCAGGTTACGTAGAGCAGCTCGCGCCGACTCCCAGAAAATCGGCCAGTCAATGTTGGCTCCCAGATGCTGGGCAACAATGGCGTACTGGCCCTTGGCCTTGAGTTCGGCTAATTTCTCTGGCTTCAGCTGTTCGGCCAAATACATCGGGTTCCACAGCCAGCGGGTTTTGCCCTTGGCGTCAGTCCCGGCATCTGTGTAGCGATAGAAAGCCCAAATTTTACGACCATCTCTGAGCTTTCGCGGGTAGAGCATGGTGTCCCGCCCGATGGTGTTCATGCATGGACCCCAGCCAAACCGGATCCCATAATCCGCGAGCAGATCGGTATGGTAATACTGGCGGCATTCAGGGTTGTCCCCTTGCATGTACTTCATTGTCGGCCGGTTCGACAGGACAAAATTCTGGATGTTGCTCTGGTTGCCGTGGTCAATCCAGACCTCAACCTTGATCCCGTTGGCTTTCAACTCCTTTAAAGCCTCCTGTGCCATGGTACGGGAAAACGGTCCCGGCGAATTGTCCATCCGAATAAAATCTCCGTAAGTATGAATGCTGTCAATCCACCCGGCCCGGTAATACTTGATGATCGCTGCTGCATCCTTCTTTTTCCGCCAGTCAGTCCCATAGAAATAGCTCATCTGGTCAGCGAAGGTATGCCCCTTCTGATCAATGTATCCAGGTTTGTCCGTCGCCACATACATCCAGAAAGAATCCGCTACATCTAACCCCAGTCCTTCACCCATCGAGGTCATACTTTTCGTATTCAGATACCGGTGAATCTCTTCAAACTCCTCTAAGGTTGAACCATCAATGTCAGAAGAAATCGCTAACATCGCCTTGTACGGATATGGGAATTTCCTTAATTCTACGCCCCCATGCTCGGCGGTTGTGAGCCTGGCCAGAAAACGATAGAACGGAACCACCACAACAGCAAGAGCAACAATGAGGAGCACACCTAAGACAATCTTCTGCTTAAGCTTCATGTCAGGCCTCCCATTCCATTAGTCGGTCCCAACCCCATTAGGGAATCGAACAGGTTTTGTTTGGAATACCTCCCCTGCGTCAGGTAACTTCTGAGCCCTTCCTTTCCCAGGAGTAAACGGCGGATCTTCCGCCGGCTGTAGCCCAACTGCTGATACTTTTGGGCCGCGCTTTTTAACTCCTCCCAGTAAGCGATCTTATTGAGAATAGCTTGCTGTCCATTGGGCACACGCCCCAGCAGGGCACAATAAATTTCTTTCACCGGCAGCCTGGACAGTTGTCTCCATGCTGCAAGGATCTGATTAATGTCTTCATATAAATAGGAATGTTTAACCCGCTCTCCCAAAAACAAATCACCGCTAAAAAGGTACTGGTGTTGTGGTTCATACAAGCAGATGTGGTCCGGGGTGTGCCCACCCGTGTGGATCACCTGCAGTCGATAATGCGGCGTAATAAGTTCACCCCCCAGAGGCAGCACCTCTGAACCATCTGGCACCCGCCAGACCAGCTGGCGGAACCATTCCATTCCGAGTCTAGTAGAAGGCTCGCTAATTATTGGAAGCGCCATGGGGTGAGCGTATATCGGGATCCCCCACTCATCCTGAATCGGCTTATTATTGCCGATGTGGTCCTCATGGTAGTGAGTATTCACAACCAGTTGGGGAGGAAATCGACGCAGGGCTTGCATAAACTCTTCCCGACAGTAGATACCGCCGGTGTCGATTAATAGACCGTCAAAAAGGAAGGCTGAGGTAGTAAACCGTCCTCCCCCAGGAATTGTTCTCGACATTTTGAATTGAATCACATGACGATGATGAATAACTCTGAGCATCAGCGCTCACCTTTTTTACATTCTCTATACATCTTCAACGTTGTTTTTACCCGCCACCCGCTGATGCTTGGCGATACGCGCCAGACGTTCTAACCAGTGTTCATCACGCTCCCCATTAATATCCTTCAGCAACCCAGGCACATCATTCGCGCCCCGATAAGTTTCTGAACTCTGCACTGGAGCTGAGGCCGTGGTTTCCTCTAATGCCGAGGCCACTTCCAAAAAAGCTGATTCCAACTGCCATTCGTCCGGATCAAGGAAAACCGGGTTATCCTTTTTTTCCGTTAGCCGACGAATGCTGAAGTAGTCCGCCCGGTCGTCAACCTTATGCAATCCTCTGGTATGCCAGTTGAAACTTGACACCAGGGGAAAGATAGCATCCGCATGATACAGTCGCCAGGCCACCCGGTGGTGGAAAAGCTTGTTTAGTTTGGAAGGAGACAGGTTGGTCGTAGTGATGGTCAGTTTCCCGTGCTGACGGTGCGTCAGAATATCAAAAAGACAATCCTGGGCAAAAGGCGTGGCCGCTGTTTCGGTCAGCTCGTCAAGCATTAACACGTCCACTTCTCCCAGCAATTTGGTGGCATCCAAGATATCTACCCGTCGGTTGTCGCCTGTCCAGGCACGGAAAGAGCTCATCAAGCGATTAACATCGATACGGGTGAAGGTTAAATCAAGTTTTTCCCGCTCATTTCTTTCCACTATGGCATTGAATAAGCAGCAGGCCAGGAACGTCTTGCCAGAGCCAGGTGGCCCGTAAAGAAGAACGTTTTTCTCGGGAATTTCCTGGGGAAATTTCTTAGCCAGTTCGGTACAGAAAAGAAACGCGTCCATAGCCGTTTTGTGGGCAGTCGTGGTTTCGTCAAGCACATCGGATTTCAAATAGGCGCTGAAATCAAATTTATCAAATGTGGCTTCGCGATAGGCCGGCGGTAACCCCATTTCTTCAAATTTCCGTTCCCGCAGCTTGTTGATCTGACACTGACACGGCCACGAGCGGTTGGTCCGCACATCAATAACCAGGCCATCGTGACAGTTAGGCGAATACTTACAGCGTTTCGCCCTGGCCTCTTGTTCGATTTGCGAATAACGCTGGGGATCACTCGTCCGCATCTCGGCTAATGCTTGCCTGGCCCGGTTGATCTGCTCTAACAGACTGCGGGTCAGGATCGCCCTGGGTTGTTCCGGCTCATTCATCTGAACTTCACCCCATTTACACTCGCCATCCTCAACTCGCGGCGAATTTGCCCCGAAAAAGGGTATACCCGCCGATAGCTTTATAAGTGTATTATACCGGCATCTGGTCAGGAAAAAAAGAAGCAGCCCTTTTTCCCCATAATTACTTTTCACTGAAAAACTGCAACTGGGCCGCCTCCCAAAATGGGATGGCGGCCCGCGATAATTCAACAGCTATTCTCTTTGGCAGGTGCTTTTCAGGAAACCGTGTCTGATAAATTAGCCGGCCTGGCGCTGCTGTTCGAGCAAATAATTGACCTGCCGCGCGCCCAGGGCCATCGCTTCTCGGTTGAGCGGAATCAGGTGATGTTTTTCCGCTGGGAAAACCCGCTGGAGACAATTCAGCACTGATTCCACGTTCACTACTGGCACAACTTTCAGAAACGCCCCCAGCATTACCATGTTCGCCACTTTTATATTCCCTAACTCGTAGGCCAGGTCATTAGCCGGGATCTCGTAGACCTGAACATCGGTCCGTCTGACCGGCCGCTCAACCAGCGAGGAATTAAACAGGAGCAGACCGCCTGGTCTAACCTTAGCTTCAAACTTCTCCAAAGACGGCTGGTTCATGACTATCGCCGCCGTAGCCCGTTCAAAAACTGGCGAATCGATTTCCTCGCGGCCGATGGTAACTAGGCAATTGGCCGTCCCACCGCGCATCTCCGGCCCATATGCCGGCACCCAGGACACTTGCAAGCCTTCCAGCATGCCCGCGTAAATTAAAAATTGTCCTACTGACAGGACCCCCTGGCCGCCAAATCCCGCGATAATAATTTCATGCACCATCTACTGTACCTCCTTCGGCAACCGATACTCCCCAAGCGGGTAATAAGGTATCATGTTTTCAACCAACCAGTTAATCGACTCCTTCGGCGAAAGACCCCAGTTCGTGGGACAGCAGGCCAGCACCTCAACTAGGGAAAAACCCAGACCTTTTTGCTGGCACTCAAAAGCGCGCCGGATCGCCTTTTTGGCCCGGTTGATTTCCTTGGGGTTATGCACCGATACCCGGGCTACGTAGGCCACTCCCTCCAGGGTCGCCAGCATCTCGGCCACCCGGATTGGATATCCCTGAGTGTCCTGTCTCCGGCCAAACGGTGAGGTGGTGGTCACCTGCCCCAGAAGTGTGGTCGGGGCCATCTGCCCTCCCGTCATGCCGTAAATGGCATTATTCACAAAAATTGTTGTGATCTTTTCCCCCCGCGCAGCGGCGTGGATGATTTCCGCCGTCCCGATAGATGCCAGATCACCATCCCCTTGATAAGTAAAGACAGTCCGCTCCGGCAAAACCCGTTTGATCCCGGTCGCGACCGCCGGAGCCCGTCCGTGAGCCGCTTGCTGCATATCCACATTAAAGTACTCGTGTGAGACCACCGCGCATCCGACGGGACAAACCCCTACCGTCGTCTCGCGAATATTTAGTTCATCGATCACTTCAGCCACCAATGTATGGATGATCCCATGGCTGCAACCGGGACAGAAGTGCCATGGCTTCTCCGTCAGCGCCTTAGGCCGAGCGAACACTGCCATTGACCGCCACCTCCTCATCTGCCAGCTGGCAAATCATCGCAAAAATCTCATCAGGACTGGGGACAACTGACACCCGACCATAGAAATGGACAGGCACCTGGCCGTTTACCGCCAGTCTTACATCTTCGACCATCTGGCCCAGGCTCATCTCGACACTAAGAAAAACCCTGGCCTTCCTTGCCGCCCGTTGGAACGCCTCGTCAGGGAAAGGCCACAGGCTAATGGGACGAAGCAGGCCCGCCTTGATGCCGACCTGCCTGGCCTGACGGACCGCCCGCCTGGCGATCCGGGCAGTGGTTCCATAAGCAACCACCACAATTTCGGCATCCTCCATGAAGAACTCCGCGACTCGTTTCTCCCGCTCAACCATCGCTTGCCATTTCTGCTCCAGGCGACGATTATGTTCTTCCAGTTGCTCACCCTGCATAAAAAAGGAAAAGATTTCGTTACGTTCCCGGTTAACTGCCCCGGTTGTTGCCCAGGGCTTGGGCAGCACCGGCGGTTCCTGCGTTGGTAGGACTACCGGCTCCATCATCTGCCCGAGCATGCCGTCACTCAAAATCATCACCGGGTTGCGGTACTGGTCTGCTAGTGCAAAGGCTTCCCAGGTCAGATCAATAATCTCTTGAACGGACGCTGGAGCCAGGACGATCAGCCGGTAATCACCGTGACCACCACCCTTGGTAGCCTGAAAGTAATCAGACTGCCCGGGCTGGATACTGCCCAGACCAGGTCCTCCTCGCATCACGTTGACGATCACCGCGGGGAGCTCAGCGCCAGCCAGATAGGAAATCCCCTCCTGCTTTAAACTAATTCCTGGGCTGGAAGAAGAAGTCATTACCCGGGCTCCTGCTCCCGCCGCCCCATAAACCATATTGATTGCCGCGATTTCACTTTCCGCCTGGAGAAAAACACCCCCCACCGCTGGCAGACGCCGGGCCATATACTCCGGCAGTTCACTCTGCGGAGTGATCGGGTAGCCAAAGAAATACCGACAGCCGGCGCGGATAGCCGCCTCCCCGATTGCCTCGTTTCCTTTCATCAAGACTTTATCCACTTTATGCTCCCTCCTGGCCGATTTCGATGCATAAATCAGGACACATCCGCGCACACAAGGCGCATCCCGTACACTGGCTGCGGTCAGATATAACAGCCGGATAAAAACCCAAGGGGTTTAGCCGGTTGGATGTGACCACTAAATTTTTCGGGCAGGTAATCTGGCAAAGCTCACATCCTTTGCAGCGATCCTCGTGAAACACGATTTGAACCATCTGGCTGACCTCCTTGAACACAATTCTAGAAAAACTAAAAACCTCTCGCCTGATTTCACAAAATCAATCAGGACGAGAGGTTCATTCCCGCGGTACCACCTGAATTGCTGCCTGAAAAAGACAGCCACTCTGCCTGCGACCATCATCGCAGCGCATTATAACGGACGCACGCCGGCCTCACTTACTAAGTCCAAGACCGTTCAGATGGCAACTCCGGGATGATATTATATACCGCCTTAGTACTGGCTCTCAGCCCACACCAGCTCTCTGTGACTAAGTGGTGCGATATACAACAAGTTCCCCTCATTGTTTTTATCGTATAACATTTTTTAATTTGGTTTTACTAT
This sequence comes from Bacillota bacterium, assembly GCA_013178045.1. Classification (NCBI taxonomy): domain Bacteria; kingdom Bacillati; phylum Bacillota; species Bacillota bacterium. The sequence continues at coordinate 8,009 of JABLXP010000017.1, read as the reverse complement.
AGCGGAATTTGGCGCAAATGTCAATAAAATTTTTATGAAATTGAAAACTGCTCGTAAAAAAGTAGAAATAGATTCGTAAAAAATCCCCTGCTAAAAAAAGGAATTAGACCCCCGGGTACAGAATTTATTTTAGTCAGGAAAAGAGGTTTATGTCCCATTACTAGTGAAAAATAGAACTTAATCACTATCCATAAGATAGATCCGCAAAATATTTCCACCAAGCAACGCAACTCCCGTTATTACCAATCACTGCTAAACTTGACCATAGCATTATGTGGGTAGTCCTTCAGGAGGTGGGATATGATTAGGCTTATCTAAGATGTCGGCAAGAAAAATTTTTAAGGGGGAAGGTATTAATGGTTAACGTCGTGATTGACGGAATCAAGGTGAGCGTCCCAGAGAATTACACCATTCTTAAAGCCGCTCAAACGGCTGGAATTAACATTCCCACCCTGTGCTTCTATGAAGATCTGACCGCCAAGGGAAATTGCGGCATTTGTCAGGTGGAAATTGAAGGAGAAGCCGAACTCAAGAAAGCCTGCACCGAACTGGTGAAAGATAACCTCGTAGTTAAAACCAACAGCATTAAGGCCCAAAAGGCTAAGCGGGAAGCCCTGGAGCAGATCCTGAGCCGTCACCCGGCTGAGTGCCTCACCTGTGCCCGCAATCAAAAGTGTGAGCTGCAAGAAGCCGCGGCTATTTTCGGCGTGCGCGAAATAGCGGCGGCAGAAGTTAAGGATTTCCCCATCGACACTTCTACCCCTTCAATCGTCCGTGACTCCAGCAAATGTATCGGCTGTATGCGCTGTGTCGATGTCTGCAATAACATTCAAACCGTAGGGGCGTTAGTGGAAGAAGGCAATTATTCCTTTACCGTTGATCATAAACCACTGATTGAGACCAAGTGTGTCATGTGCGGACAGTGCGCCCTGGTCTGCCCGGTCGGCGCCATTACGGAAAAAGAAGAAATCGATCGCTTCCTGGCCGCGGTAGCCGATCCGAACAAAGTTGTAGTCACCCAGATCGCACCTGCTGTTCGGGTGGCTATTGCCGAAGAGCTCGGCTTACCTACTGGCGAACTGGATATGTTAAAATTTGTCGCGGCCTTACGGCAGATCGGCTTTGACCGGGTCTTCCACACCAACTTTACCGCCGACCTGACCATTATGGAAGAAGGTCATGAACTCCTCGAGCGGCTGCAGCACGGCGGCAAACTGCCGATGATCACCTCCTGCAGTCCGGGGTGGATTAATTTCTGCGAAACCTTCTACCCGGATCTCTTAGACCATCTGTCTACCTGTAAGTCGCCACAACAGATGTTCGGCGCCCTGGTTAAAACCTACTACCCACAAAAAGTTGGGCTTGACCCGGCCAGCATCTTCTCCGTCTCGATCATGCCCTGTACCGCCAAGAAATTTGAGGCCCAGCGGCCGGAGATGCAGGACAGTGGTTACAGGGACGTCGATCTCGTCCTAACCACCCGGGAACTGGGCAAGCTCTTCAGAATGTGCGGGGTAAAGTTTGAGGCGCTGAAGCCTGACAAGTTTGATTCCTGGATGGGTGAATACACCGGCGCTGCAGTCATTTTCGGAACCACCGGTGGCGTGATGGAAGCGGCCTTGCGGACAGTTTACGAGGTCGTCACCAAAGAAACCATACAAAATGTTGATTTCCTGCCTTGCCGTGGTCTAGAAGGAATCAAGGAAGCATCAGTTAACCTTAATGGAACAGTGGTCAAGGTCGCGATTGCCCACAGTCTGGGCAACGCCCGGAAACTCCTTGACCTGATTCGCGAGGGTAAAGCTGACTACCACTTCATCGAAGTCATGTGCTGCCCCGGCGGCTGTATCGGTGGCGGCGGTCAACCAATCCCGACCACTATGGCCAAACGACAGGAGCGGGTCAATGCGATCTACGCTGAAGATGCTGGACTGCCGAAACGGAAATCCCACGAGAACGAAGAGGTCATGGTCCTGTACAAGGAGTTCCTGGAGAAACCGCTTGGCCACAAATCGCACGAACTCCTGCACACCCATTACCACCCGACCAACAAGTAATTATTCAAGAAAATAAAATAGTTCATGCAGACATAAAAGGTGAGTGGACTTCGTAATATCCAACGAAGTTTCTACTCACTTTTTATGTCGTCTAGGAAACCATGTTTAAACTATTACCCAAGTAAAGTATTGGTCCCTACCGATAGATTTTCACGATCCCACCTGGCCGAAGCTCACCAGACGATTTCTGGTTCCAGCTTTTAATGCGATAAGACATTTCCCGTGGGTCCCGGTCCGGAAAATAGAGTTCAGCCAGCTGCCAGTAAGTCTCCCCTGGCTTAACAACGTGACAGAGCACTGTTTTATCTGAACAATCGGCGGCATTTAGTCCGGACCTGGCCGCAACTGCAAAGAGGAATATTGCCATGGCAAAGAGAATGATCTTAAACCAGTTACCCAAAAAATTCTGCGCTCGTGTTCGCCTGCGAACAGTGTTCATCATGGTCCCTCCAAACGCTTGTTCTTTATATCTCAGTATAAACATGAACGTGTGTTTGGTCAAGAGGTGAGCGCACATTTTTTCGGTTTTTGGTTGGGGGATAGTAAATTATTTGACGGGAATGATAGTATCTAGTGAGAAGACTAATGAGGTGAGAGCATGATTCCACTTAAGGACTGTATCAAGCCCAGGCGATTTCCTTTTGTCAACTACTCCCTGATCCTGTTCACCATCATAATCTTTTTCTATGAGCTGACCTTAAGCCCGCGAAATCTAGACCAACTCCTGGCTGCTTACGCCGTCATCCCGGTGAAAATCACCTGGTTTTTTCTTCATCCCTGGGTGATTACCGGGGCAAATGTCCTGCCTTTAGTCACCAGCATCTTTCTCCACGGGGGTTGGGTTCATCTCCTTGGGAACATGCTCTATCTATGGATCTTCGGCGATAACGTAGAAGATCGGATAGGCCACCTCAGATTTCTTTTGTTTTATCTGCTAGCGGGAATTATTGGGAACATTGCCCAGGTTTTGTCTAACCCATACTCGACCAGCCCCTTGATCGGCGCCAGTGGCGCCATCGCTGGTGTACTCGGTGCCTACGTGATTGCTTTTCCCCGCGCGCGTATTCTCACGCTGCTGATCGTGATCTTTTTTGTGACCACAGTCCGGATACCGGCCCTGTTTTTCATTGCCTTCTGGTTTATCCTCCAGTTGTTCAACGGATTGGCTGTTCTGTCCGGCGCGGTCAGCCCGGTCGGCTGGTGGGCCCACATCGGCGGTTTTCTTACCGGTTTGCTGGTGATGCACATTCTACACCAGCGGGCCGACCTATCCGAATGGGGATGCAAAGACCGGTTTTAGCGATCAACAAAGGACGAATCCCAAGCGGAATCCGTCCCTCATTATTTCGCTAACCTATATTTCGATTTCGTCGAGAGGAATATATTTGCATGTCTTTCTTCAGGTTGACCACCTTTTGTTCGGCCTCTTGCTTCTTGCGTTGGGCCTCAATTCGGGCAACCACTTTGGTTTCCAATTCCTTCTTTTTCATGGCTCGTTCGGCAATGGCTTTGGTGATAAAATACTGCGATAGAATGAAGCAGACCTTCACAGTTAAGAACAGAATCGAAAAGAAGAGAAACATCATTTGAAATCTCGTCATATCGCTCACCCCGAACCCTTTTGCAACCTTTGCCCTTCATTATTGCAAAATCAGTGCCAACGTAGTTAAGGTCGTGGGGTAGCCGTAAAACCCAGTAAAAACGCTGATGTGCAAGCTGAATTAAGGCGAATCAAGGCTTTGTGATTGCTCTAACATATACTAATGGAATAATCTTGTTCCAGTCAAATCAGGAGGTACTTATCCCTCATTGGGTTAAATACGCATTTATTAGATTGTTTTGGAGTGGAACTGTTACGTGCCAAGATGGTACATTTATGTTCCATTTGATCGTAAGCACACAAGCAGAGGGTGTTTTATATAACAATCACAGCAAACGCGATAACCCAAGGATAATTTCTAAGAGAAACAGGATGATAATCGCCAGTTCCATTAACGTTGACCGGTGGTTAATGATCTCATCACTGAGCATCGAATAACTGCGCTGGATAACTGAAATTTTTTGTTGAATGCTGTCCATCCAGGCCTGAGTTCGAAAACTCGCCAGAGCAGCTCCATAAACCCGGGCATAGAAAACATCTTCGGTAACTTTAAATGAGTTCTCAATTTTGTCCATGATCTCTGTCACATCCACCACTAGTTCCATCATCTTTTTCATGATCTGCCGGTATTTTTTCAGGCGCGAGTACCAGCCCTCTTTGTCAGCTAACTCAAGGGCATCATACATGCGGTTTAATTCACCCGATAGGAGATTGTCATAATAGCGCAGTTCCAACAGTTGGGTAATAGCAAATTCTAGCAGGTCGGGGATGTCCGTACTTCCCTCCTCGTCGTAGACCAGGGCCGCATCCCAGGTAATGATCGTCAGATCTTTACTTCCATAGGAAAAGGAATGCTTGAGTGTGTCCTCCCGAACCTGTCGACTTACGACCTCATTCTCGCTGAGCAGCAAGGGTACCGGATCCCACTCTGGTCGCCAGCGGCGAAAGAAAAAAATCGTGAAGTCTTCGGCAAAATTGCTTCTCACTGGCATACTTGTCGCTGGGATCAGGTTTTTCTGCAAGGTAAACAACAATTCCTCAAAAAGCGGCTCCAGTTCGTCAGTCCCATTCAAATATATGGCAAGGTCTTTAATCTCCTCGTAGCCCATTTCTGCTGGCAATTCGATCCGCAGGATGAGGCCGATCACCCCCAGGTTGTAGACCCGGGCCAGCACCGCGGCCTTGAACAATCCGAAGCAGAGCATGATACGTCTTTCCCCGATATCGACAGTAACTGGGGGATTTTCAATGTGAATAGACTTGGGTTTAACTCGGGCCAGTTTTAAGCGGCTGGTGGGTTTCTGCCCGGCCAGAATTTCCTCAACTTTGGTCAGGTTAATTTCTTCCGCGATATCAAACATTCTGTAAAGCCAGATAGAATTGGTCAGGTTAGTCACGCTCTCTTCAGCCCCCGGAAAGCTTATCATTTAATCCGTTCATTCAACTCGAATTCTTCCCCAGATCGTTTTATTTTATCGCCAGTGCTTGGTAAGATCACCTTTGAACAAGCTGTTTTATTTAGTTTTATTTAAATCAAATTGCCCGCCAGCATGCATGCCCGGTCCGATTATTTAGCACAATATACTCATACTGATCAAACATGGAGGCAAGCAAATGTATTTTTTTCGCACTATTTCAGTTAAACCAAAGCTGCCCGAACAGATTTCCCGGCTTCAGGAATTAGCCTATAATCTGTGGTTCAGTTGGAATTCCCACGCCCAGTTGTTATTTCAGCGGATCAACAGTGAGTTGTGGGAGGAAGTATACCATAATCCCGTCAAATTTTTGCTGCACGTCAAGCGTAAAGATCTGGAGGCAGTAGCCCACGACCCGGCGTATCTTGACTTGTACCGGCGAGTCTTCACCGACTTCGACTACTACCTGACCGCAGATAAATGGTTTCAACAACAACATCCGGAGCTTTGCCGCCACACGATCGCTTACTTTTCCGCCGAGTTTGGCTTTCATGAATCCCTCCCCATCTATTCTGGTGGCCTCGGTGTACTCGCTGGCGACCACTGTAAATCCGCAAGCGACCTTGGTCTACCTTTTGTCGCGGTAGGATTATTGTACAAACACGGATATTTTACTCAGAAAATCAACCGGGATGGCTGGCAGGAAGCGGTCTACCCCCATCTTAATTTCTATGAAATGCCCATCCAACCGGTTGCCCGTCAGGACGGATGCGAAGCCACCATTTCTGTGGATCTGCCGGGACGAACGGTTTACGCCAAGCTCTGGCAGGCTCAGGTCGGGCAAATCAGGGTCATTCTCCTGGACGCTGATGTCGCTCTGAACCGTCAGGAAGACCGTAAGTTAACTGGGCAGCTTTACGGCGGCGGTCTCGATACCCGGATCTCCCAGGAAATTCTGCTGGGCATCGGAGGAGTTAAAGCTTTGCGGTCCCTCGGGATCAACCCTGACGTCTGGCACATCAATGAGGGTCACTCCGCCTTTCTAACCCTGGAACGAGTTCGAGAACTGGTTCAGAATGGTATCCCGGTCACCACCGCCAGAGAAGTAATTCGAGCCAGCACGATTTTTACCACCCATACCCCTGTGCCGGCTGGCCATGACATTTTCCCCGCGGAGATGATCGACCACTACCTGGGTCACCTGTACCGGCAGCTGGGCATGGACCGGGACGCTTTTCTCGAGTTAGGCTGGGATCGCGACCGCAACGGCTTCAATATGACCTTACTCGCCATGAACCTGGCCGGCTACTGCAACGGGGTCAGCCGTTTACACGGAGAAGTCACTCGCAAGATGTTCCGCTGGCTGTATGGAATGGTTCCAGTTGAGGAAATCCCAATTACCTTCGTCACCAACGGTATTCACATGGAGACCTGGCTGGCCCAGGAGTTAAACGATTTATTGACCACCCATCTGGGGGCAGACTGGAAGAAACACCTCACCGAGCCCGAGTGGTGGGAAAAAATCTCGACTATTCCGGATGAAAAACTCTGGCAAACCCACCAGACTCTAAAGGGAAAAACCATTCAGTTCGTTCGGGACAGCCTGGTCAAACAGCGGAGCCGCAACCACGAATCAGTCGAGCAAATCCGGGAAGTTCAGGACTACCTGAATCCCCAGGCTTTAACCATTGGTTTTGCCAGGCGCTTTGCGACTTATAAACGAGCCACCCTGCTGTTTCGCGACCGTGAACGATTAATCAAAATGCTGAACGACCCGGAGCGGCCGCTGCAAATCATCTTTGCTGGTAAGGCCCACCCGGCCGATCAACCGGGAAAAGAGTTGATCAAACAGATCTATGATATCTCCAACGAAGAACCTTTTAGGGGCAAGGTGGTTTTTCTCGAAAACTATGACATCAATCTGGCCCGCCACCTGACCCATGGCGTAGATATCTGGCTGAACACGCCTCGCTGGCCGATGGAAGCCAGTGGAACCAGTGGGATGAAAGCGGCCTTAAACGGGGTGCTCCACTGTAGTGTGCTTGATGGCTGGTGGCCGGAAGCCTACAACGGCGAAAACGGCTTCGCCATCGGCGAGGAAAAGAATTATCTTAACGACGAAGAACAGGATAAAGATGATGTCTATTCTCTCTACAGTCTCTTAGAAAATTTTATTATCCCAACTTACTATAAACAAGAGGACGGTCTACCCCGGGAATGGATCAAACTGATGAAAGCCTCTCTCCGCACCATCCCCTGGCAGTTCAGTACCGAGAGGATGGTACAGGAATACGCAGAACGCTTTTATGTCCAAGCCATTGCCCGCGGCTTAACGCTGACGCAAGAAAACTTCCAGGTAGCTGCCGACCTCCACTCCTTTAAGCGGTTTATTCAGGAAAACTGGCACCACGTCACCATTACAGCCGTTGAAGCCAAGGGAAACCACGTCAATGTCGGGGATGAGTTAGAAGTCAACGTTCGAGTAAAGCTTGGTCCAATTAGTCACGAAGCGGTTCAGATCGAGCTCGCTTATGGTCAAATTAATAATAACACGAACACGCTACAGAATCTAAACACCACCCCGATGAAGTTTATGGCCCAGGATGGTGAAGGCACATATCGTTTTACTGGCAGGCTGCCACTGAAGGAGCAGGGGACACTCGGCTATACGGTTCGGATCAGGCCGGCCCACCCTCATTTCGCCCATCACTTTGAACTACCCCTGGTCACCTGGGCTCCCTGCTTCTAAAACAACATGTTTTGGTCCATAATCGAAAATGCACGCGCTGACGTGCATTTTCTCTTTTCATTGAGCCTTTTGCAATTTTCCAACACTTGATTTACTAAGGATTTTAGGGCCATAAAAAAGGACTTCACCCCAATTTGGAGAAGTTTTCAAGTAACCAAACCGAAAACCCCATAAAGGAGTGAAGTCAC
>JABLXP010000016.1 GCA_013178045.1 Bacillota bacterium | reverse complement strand
GTGACTTCACTCCTTTATGGGGTTTTCGGTTTGGTTACTTGAAAACTTCTCCAAATTGGGGTGAAGTCCTTTTTTATGGCCCTAAAATCCTTAGTAAATCAAGTGTTGGAAAATTGCAAAAGGCTCTCGGCTTAAAAAGTGAAGGGGTATTTTTTATCCCTTATTGCTCTTTGAAAAATTGCCGGCAAAGGCTCGCTTGTAAGCCTTAAAGCCTTACATATCCAACAGCTCAAATACGTTAGCTGTTCAGCCGCTGAAACGGAAAGCGACATTGGTAAACACGCCAAGACAGCCTGCGGGCATTTTTTGCTCGTCAAACCGATGGCATCAAAGGCTATGAGCGATAAATGTTTGACCATAAAACAATCTGTGGTGGATTGTTTCGCCAGGACCTGAACAGCCTACAATGATACCCCTGCATAGTCGAGGTTGAGTCCCAGAGTGCAGCCCGGAGGTTCTCGGGGAGGTGGAATTCCTGTGATGCCTGCTGACCACAGGCAGTTTGAGCTGTTGCCCCGGTGCTTGGGAAGCAGCGGCAAATAGAGCACAGGATGAAGAATGATAACAAGCTTAACCGCTTTGATATCAGAAACTATGCAGCGGAACTTAAATCCGCTGCATCCTTGTGGTATTAAAGCAAAATGTAAAGGGGGATAAAAGACCATGTCACAGACTCAAATAAACAATGAAATCAAGTATAAAATAGCGCTTTCGCTGCTGAACAGCATGCTTGAAAAAGGGCTTATTACTCTTTCTGAATTTAAAGAAATTGACAGATTAAATCGGAATTCATTCACTCCAACTCTAGCAGAGGTATATGTGTAAAAATACTTGATATGGCCGGGGTTGTGTGGTACTGTGTGTTGCTGATAAAGCATCAAGTACTGAAAAGCGAAAGGAGGAAGCGTATGGCAAAGGTAAGAGTCATCAAGCCCATCCATCGTATGGAAGCAGAAGCTAAAGCTCCGAAACTGCGGGTGTGCGCATACTGCCGGGTCAGCTCGGACCACACCGGGCAGCTTCAATCCTTTTCAGCACAGGTGGAGTACTACACCCGGTTGATAGAAAACAACGATGCCTGGACTTTTGCGGGAATTTATGCAGACGAAGGCATCAGCGGCACCGGCAAAGACAAGCGTGACGAGTTTCTAAGGCTGATTGCCGACTGTGAAGCCAAAAAGGTGGACATGGTCATCACCAAGTCCATATCCAGATTTGCAAGAAACACCGCCGACTGCATTGAGACGGTGAGAAAGTTAAAAGCGCTGGGGATTGCAGTCTTCTTTGAGAAAGAAAACATCAACACCATGTCTGCTGAAAGCGAGCTGCTGATGACGGTTTTAAGCTCCATTGCCCAGGAGGAATCCATTTCTACCTCCAAAAATAACCGGTGGGCGATACAAAAAAGGTTCATGAAAGGCGAATGGAAGCCTTCCTACCTTCCCTACGGCTATATGAAGGGTAAGGACGGAGGAATCGTCATCAATGAAGAAGAAGCCGCTATTGTCCGAAGGATTTACACCGATTACCTGAATGGAAAAGGAACGTATGTCATCGCAAAGGAGCTTACGGAAGAAGGAGTTCCAACAAGAAAAGGGGCGGAAGCCTGGGGAGAAAATGTGGTTAAGGAAATACTCATGAATGAAAAATATTACGGCGACATGCTCCTTCAGAAAACCTTTACCACCGACACATTGCCCTTCCAACGAAAGCGGAACCGGGGACAAAAACAGTGCTACTACATCGCCAACGACCATGAACCCATTATTTCAAAAGAGCAGGCTGAACGAGTCAGGGAGATTATGGAGCAGCGAAAAATTGAAAAATCCATGGTTGATACAGACACCCGGAAATACAACCAACGGTACCCCTTCAGCAGCAAAATCCAATGCGGTGAATGCGGGAGTAATTTTAAAAGGCAAATCATATTCAAAGGCAAACCTTATGAAACCGTGCAGTGGTGCTGCACCAAGCATATCATGAATCGGGCGAAATGCAGCATGACAGCTGTCAAGGACAATCACATCAAAGCTGCATTCATCAATCTCTATAATAAGCTGAAAAGCAATCATGACAAAATATTAACCCCCCTGGCCGAGGATTTGAAAAAGCTTCACTGCGGCAGGGAGTATGAATCCCAGGTCAGGGAAATCAATAAAAAAATAACGGAACTTACGGAACAGAGTCATGTACTGAGTAGACTGAGGTCGAAAGGATATCTTGACTCTGTTCTTTTTATTGAGCAAAGCAACCTGATCACCAAGCAGCTCTGCGAAGCCAAAAAGCAGCGAAGCAAGCTGTTCGAATATAACGGATTTAATGACGAGGCTGCCAGAACGGAGGAACTGATTGCTTTTCTCAAAAAGCAGGATGACCTGATGGAGAGCTTTGATGAAAATATATTTTCGCTGATGGTAGAAAAGATCATCGTAAAATCCAAGCTTGAAATCGCCTTCCGCCTGATCAACGGACTGGAGCTTCCAGAAACCATCGGAGAGGAAGTGGTCTAAATGGCACAAAGACATATGCCCTTCGGCTATAAAATCATAGACGGAGCCGTAGCCATCGAACCGGAAAAAGCAGACCTGGTCAGGAAAATCTTCAATGATTTTATATCGGGCATATCCTTGAAGCAGATCGCAAAGGATCTGACGGAAATGAAGGTTCCCAATGCCAATGGAAAGCCCTCCTGGAATCACGGCTCCATCGGAAAAATTTTGAGCAACTGCAAATACACCGGAAGTGACTTCTATCCTGCCATTATCCCGGAGGAAGTATTCAATGCCGCTAACAGGCTCAGGGAAGAAAAGAACACCCAGCTTGGCAGAAATGTCAATTACTATGCCAACGGCATCGCCAGCACTTACCCCTTCAGCGGCAGATTGATATGCGGGGAATGCGGCAGTGTTTTCAAAAGGTACACCGAACACCATGACAAAAACAAAAAATGCTACTGGAAATGCAAACGGTATATCGTTGACAATAGGGTCTGCTGCAAAAGTGGCGTGGTTGACGACAAGCAGCTTGAAGCATGCTTTATACAAATTATCAACCGGGTGATGGAGAACCCTGAAATGATAGAAAAGCGTTCAGCAGTTAATGCAATTGCTGAGAGTGCAGAATTAAGGAAGATAAAATCGCAAATATCCAGCGGACTCGGCCAAAACGATCTGAAACCGTCGGATATGGCACAGCTGCTATTCAAAAGGGCTGTAGAACAATATCGAATCTCCCAGGTGGATGACTTTGAATATAAAACCAGAAAATTGAAAGCGGTGCTTGAGAGCTGCAAGCCCATTAATACATTTGATGAGGCTTTATTCAAAGCAACCATCAAAAGCATTACGGTAGAAAGCACCGGGCAGCTCCGGTTTGAACTGATCAACGGAGTGATGTTGAGCACTTCATATAAACTACGGGGAAAAGGAGGAAAAGCCCATGGCGATGGGACAAAGAACAGTATCGGTAATCCCTGCAAATCCGATTTATGATTTTAAGGAAAAAGCAAAGATAAAAAAACTGAGAGTGGCCGCTTACTGCCGGGTCAGCACGGAGCTGGAGGAACAGCAGTCCAGCTACCAGGCACAGGTGGATTATTACACGATGGAGATTATGAAAAACCCAGGCTGGAAGTTTGCAGGCATCTATGCCGATGAGGGCATATCCGGCACCAGCACAAAAAACAGGACAGGCTTCAATAAATTGATTGAAGACTGCATGGCAGGCAAGATCGACCTGGTGCTGACAAAATCCATCAGCCGTTTTGCACGAAACACCCTTGACTGCATTCAATACATACGGAAACTGAAAGAAAAAAACATCGGCGTGTTCTTTGAAAAAGAAAACGTCAACACCCTGGACAGTACCGGAGAATTTCTCATCACCATCCTCGGAAGCCTGGCCCAGGAAGAAAGCCGTTCCTTAAGCACCAACACAAGGTGGGGTGTGGTCCGCCGGTTTGAGAAAGGACAGGTTATGGTCAATCACAACAAGTTTTTGGGATATACAAAGAATGAGGCCGGTGAATTGGTGATAGTGCCGGAGGAAGCAGAAATAGTAAGGCTGATTTTCAGGCTGTATTTAGAGGGCCTAAGCATTACCCAAATTAAAAAGTACCTGGAGGAAAACGGCATTAAAACCGTTACCGGAAGAAATCAATGGTCTACAACTACTATTAACAACATGCTCTCCAATGAGAAGTATATGGGAGATGCCTTGCTGCAAAAAAGCTACACCGTAGACTACCTCACAAAGAAAAGAGTTAAAAACAATGGAATTGTTCCGCAGTATTATGTGGAGGACAGCCATCCGCCCATCATTTCCAAAGACTTGTTTCACCGGATACAGGAAGAAAAAGCACGCCGGGCTAACATTAAAAAGAGTGCTGAAAAAAGAACCAAAACCGACAGTGGGAAATACAGCTCAATATATGCTCTTACCGAATTATTGATATGCGGAGAGTGCGGCAAGCCTTATAGACGGGTATCCTGGACAGCCTACAGCGAGAAAAGGATTGTCTGGCGGTGCTTAAACAGGCTGGAGTACGGGAAAAAACACTGCCAGAATTCCCCTACCATCGATGAAGAAGTTTTACATAGAGGCATTATGGATGCTTTCAATTCCCTCATACAGGATAAGGGGGATTTTGTGGACACGCTCCAGTCCAATATTCAGCTGGTGATGGGCAACCGAGCCAAGCAGATGGACATAGCAAAAATTGAGGAACGGATTGCGGAATTGAAAAATGAGATGATAGGCTTCGTAAAGGAAAATGCAAGATGTGGAGCGGATAATACGGACTTTGACGAGCACTATGCTAAAATCTCCGCCGAGTTAAAAGAGCTTCAGAAGATAAAAACGCAGTATACCGAGCAACAAGCCAGGCAAGACAGCTTCCAGCGAAGAATCGAGGATATGAAGAAGTTCCTGAACGCCGCAGAATGTAAATTATCAAATTTTGACAACCAGCTTGTCAGGCAGCTTATACAAAGCATCAAGGTCATGTCAAAGGAGAAGATTATCATAAAATTTAAATCGGGTTTGGAGATGGAGCAGGAGCTGAGCAAAAAATAACATTACACAGAAGAGACAACCGCCAAACTGTGAAAAAGCAGGATGGTGGTTGTTTTATTCATGTAGAGAGTGCAACTGCCAAGGAATTCTTATGTAACATGGCGGTGTATTGCGTAACCGAAAGCTTTATACACTTTTGATTGACAAACTGCGTTTAAGCGAAGTATACTTAATAATAAATTGGGATATTTTGCCGAAATGGAGGATATCATGGAATATCTTTCTACTAAAGATATAGCAATAAAATGGGCTATCACTGCAAGGCAAGTACAACAGCTTTGTGCTGATGGGAGAATTAGTGGTGCCAAGCGGATAGGAAGGACATGGTTAATTCCTGTTGATGCACAAAAACCAGAAGACTTACGCAAGACTAAAAAATAAGGTGAGGAATTACGGATGGACGGATTGCTTAGAAAATATATGGAAAAGAAAAATATTACTTTGTTCGAACAAAACAGAGTAAATTTAGATAGCTATTTTTTTGAGCCGTTTCAAGAAATATCGGAGACTATGATACATCGAAAGTCTTAGCAATTAGCAAACCGAAATAAACTATGAGTGTTAAAGGTAACAGACAATGATTTTATGGACAATCCAACATTATCCTGCTTATGAAAGGATGCTTGAAACTGGAATACTTATCGCAAACGAAAGTCATCTGTTTTGTCAAGATGACTTTCGTTACGCTTATGACTGGATGGCTCGTAAAATGATCGAAGCGAATATAAACCCGACTTGCGATAGCATTCGTTACCCTGTATGGGCATGGTATCAATGGGAGGGAAAACGAAAAAGACGGGACATGAGAGAAGGGGGTTATGCAAAGCGCGGTGAGAAGATTGTTCAATTAACAATTGATATTGATGATAAGGATGTCCTTCTTTCAGACTTTGATTTGTTTCACTATCCATTAAATTACTGGTACTTACCTTCCGACGAAGAAGATGATGCTGATTTTGAGCGTGCTTATACAAATGCGGGATTTACATGGCATGATCTACCGAATTTTCAAATTCAAAGCAACGACATGCTCTTGCTCAGGGAAAGAATAGTTAAAAGCTGGGACCGAATTTTTGATTTGAGCAAAGAAGATGATGGGTGGTTATACGGAAGTTTAGAAACTAAATCGATTCAAGCAACCTTATGGCAAGTAAGGCTTGAACAGGTTGTTAAAGCTGAAGTATTCATTGCTAAATAATGTTAGGTTATAGATTGGAGTTTTTTTGTAAGTCAACTGGATATTATCTGTTTGATTCCATTAGGTTGCAGTCGTGTTGACAATTATGCTTTTCTAAAATATAATAAAAGCAAAATTGTCAAGAAGGTGATATGATGACCGGATTAGAAAAACTGGAAGCTTTGATGAAAAGCAGCAAAGGTGTAATCACTGCCAAGCTTGCAGATGCTCATGACATTCACAGGGAGTATTTGAGTGAGTTTGTCAGGCAGGGTAAGCTTGATCGGATTGCTCATGGCATCTATATCACGCCGGAAGTATGGGAGGATAAGATGCTGATCCACCAGCTGCGGAAAAGCAAGATGGTATACTCCCATGAAACAGCCTTATTTTTACATGATTTAACGGATCGTGATCCGGTGGCGTATAGCGTGACAGTTCCAACAGGATACAACACCAGCAAATTAAATCAAGATGGACTGATTGTGCATACCATCAAAAAAGAATTGCTTGACCTTGGGATCTGTATTAAGCAGACCGCTTTCGGAAATGACATCAGGACATACAATATGGAGCGCACCATTTGTGATATTCTTCGGGACAGAAATAACCAAGACGCTTCAGTGGTATCGGATGCGCTCAAAAGATATGTCCGCAGATCAGACAAGGATTTAAACCAGCTAATGAAATATGCAGGTATTTTGAGAATTGAGAAGGTTTTAAGAAATTATCTGGAGGTTCTGCTATGAACACATCGGCTCAACTGAAGGCGCTGATACGAAATCTATCAAAGGAAAAAAGCGTGCAGGCCGAAATAATTTTAAGAAACTTCATGCTTGAGCGGCTATTGGAGAGGATATCCCTGTCCCCCTTTCGCGATAAATTTATATTAAAGGGCGGCATGCTGGTAGCGGCAATGGTCGGTATTGATACCCGCTCCACAATGGATATGGATGCAACCATCAGAGGGATTGCGCTTTCCGAGGAAGCATTGGAGGAAGCAATGAAGGCAATATTGGCCTGCCCTGTGGATGACGGCGTAACAATGACACTGAAGGGGTTTGAGAATATTCGGGATGAATCCGATTATCCTGGAATCCGTGTATCCATAGAGGCTGTGCTTGATAAAACAAGGCAGGTCATGAAGGTGGATATTACGGCCGGCGATAAAATTACTCCACGAGCAGAGGAATATTCCTTTAAGCTGTTATTTGAAAACAGAAGCATCAGTATCCTGGCTTATAATCTTGAAACGGTTCTGGCTGAAAAGCTCGAAACTATTTTATCAAGAAGCACCACCAGCACAAGAATGCGTGATTATTATGACGTCTACATACTGACAACACTAAGGACTCAGGATATCAATTGGGATTTGTTTTCCGAGGCCTTCAAAAATACAGCAGAAAAAAGAGGCAGCTATAACCGCCTCCTGGAAACCGGACATGATAACATGGGCGAGATAGAACAGTCACAGGTGCTCGCAGAATTATGGAGCCGGTATCAGCAAAAAAACAGTTATGCGGCTGATTTAACTTGGATACAGGCGATAGCAAGCGTAAGGATGATATACCGCAAAGCCTTTGGCAGGGATGCGGATAAGTAAAATGTTGCATATCGAGCCTTCAGAAAATAACGATATAAATTACATAGGAGGGGGCAATCATGTCATTCTTTGACCTTTTCAGAAAGAAACTAGCCCAAAGCGTGAAGCCTGTTGCATCAAATAAAATGGCGACCGGAACAGCAAAACAGCCAAAATCGAATATATCGTCTTTCGTAAAGGTAACATCTGAAATAATACCATCGGTAACGGATGAAGTTATTCCGGCCGAGAAAAGAATCAAAGACGCCATTGTAAGCAAGCACGGGTTATATCCTCATGAGGTGCTGGTTCTTGATTATGCTGGTTCGTACTATACGGAAGGTAATTCTTTCCAAGGCTTTTGGTGGTACAGGTATGGTGTGAGGGATGTTGATAAATGTCTTCGTTCCCTGCTCGACCGAGGATTTCTGCAAATCGGAAACTTACAGAGTGCCATTGAAAAAGAAACCGCGACAGTCTTCAAGGAGGAATTGAAAAAATACGGGCTTAAAGTGAGCGGTAAAAAAGACGAGCTGGTACAACGTCTGATGACAGAGATTCCTCATGAAGAACTCAACTCCCGTTTTACCAAAAGAACATATCAGTTAACTGAACTCGGGAAGCAAGCACTTGCTGAAGAAGGCTATGTACCATACATACATCGGCACCAAATTGAGGATCTGGATATATGGACGCTTAACAAAATAATCCATGAGCCACCTTATATGCCCTACCGTGATAAAATATGGGGCTATCTTAATAAGCGCAGCATGGAACACTTCGCAGCCGGTAACTTTGGCTTATACAGAAACTGCCGATATCATATGTATAATTTTCTGATGGAGGAAAAGAAGGTAAAAGATGCGTTGGGCATGTTATCAGAAGTGGTATTTTATGATTTGAGCGGTCTTGGCAACAACTATGAACCACAGTATCTGGATATTTATGCTGAGCATTTTTTCCCTTATAAAGATTCTACAGTGATAATGGCACCTGGCATAACAAGCGCTGTTATACACTGTCAGAAAGAACTTAATTTATCGGACGATGAACTTAA
Organism: Bacillota bacterium; assembly: GCA_013178045.1. Lineage (NCBI taxonomy): Bacteria > Bacillati > Bacillota > Bacillota bacterium. The sequence goes on along the minus strand of JABLXP010000016.1, from coordinate 30,911 downwards.
AGCGGTGATGCTTGACCGAATTAATCGATTGAGCGCGCCTTTTCATCTTTTCACTCCAGAAGAATGTGTAGATATTGTATTAATGGAAAGTCGGGAGGATATTGATGCTTTAACAAAGATATATGCCAAGGCAAAGCGGCGGTTCAAGCAGCGTTTTCCAGGCATTAAATGTTGAGGTGTTACTATGAATGAACGATTAGGAATGATTCGATATAGTACGCTGAGTGCTGTAATGGAATATTATCAAAAAGTACCCTCCGGCCTTGAAAAAGCCCATACACGATATTTTCAAGGGTTTGATGATGAATCAATGACCATGCAACGGTTGGGACGAGCTCTTTCCAAGGTTTGCGATTCGGAAACAAGGGCGACTTACTCCCGATTTGCAATATGGGGTGCAGATATGAACGCAATAATTCAGAAGGCTATTGATGCGCTTAATGCATCTGATACAAAATGTGTCTTGGAGCAACTGGCGGTGGTACAGAAAAACCTTCGGGCGTTCATCGATTGTTGCAGTCTGATAGATTCTCAACCAGGCTGGAAGCAATTTGAAACTACTGACGAGATATTAACTGCAATAAAGCAGAGGATGGAGTATGCAGGTGAAAGCATAATACCTCAGTTTGAGAATACATATAAGAGGATTTGTAAAGCACTGAAAAGGCTGGATGGTGATACGGTTGTCTGATAAACGCTACCCTGCCATTTCCATTCAAAAGAAAACCGGAAAAGAAACATTTCTAAACGGTGTAGATGGTCTTCATAAAACTTTATATGATTTTTGGGCTTGGGCGTTTTCTGACCTTGTAGGAAATACAGAAAGAGGTAAGCTGGCTGAATTTATTGTGGCAATGGCCGTTAGCGCTACGGACGGAATAAGCGGCTCATGGGAAAGCTATGATTTACTTTCATCTGACGGTATCCGTATCGAAGTTAAAGCATCCGCTTACTTGCAATCATGGGCACAAAAAGAGCTTTCTCAGATTCGCTTTGGCATCCGTCCTACTCATGCGTGGGACAGCAAAGAAAATACATACGATGATTCTCTCTTGCGGCAAGCCGATGTTTATGTGTTTTGTGTGCTGAAACATAAGAATCAGGATACGCTTAATCCGCTCGACCTGAGCCAATGGGAGTTTTTCACGTTGTCGTCGAAGGCACTGGATCAAGCGATAGGTAACCAGAAATCGATCAGTTTAAATCGTCTAATTAGCCTGGGCGCAATCAAAAGTGATTTCAGTGGGTTGGGCCAAGCAATACGTCAACACTATGCGGGGTTAAAAGATTATGGTAAGTAGGATTTGTCCGCGATGTGGATCGAAGAAAGTAGCAAAAATTCTATATGGTATGCCTGCGATGGGTCCCAAACTAGAAGAACAGCTAAGCAAGGGGGAGATCGTACTTGGCGGGTGCTGCATCACCGAGTGCGACCCTGCGTATCACTGCAATAAGTGTAAAAAGGACTTTGGAGCACCAACAGCTGCTCTGGAAGTCGAAACGACTTCTTTCCATTTCTGCATTGGAGGTTGCTTTGATGGCTATCAGTCATTAACAGTTACAAAGACCGAAAGCGGTGCCGTAATGGTATGCTTGCCCAGTAACCTTCTTGAATCGGAAACAATAGAAAAACAACTTAGCGCAGATGAATGGTTATCGTTCATACATAGACTTTACCGCTGTTATATTGCCGACTGGAAGAAACGCTACATTGATCCACATGTTTTGGACGGAACGCAATGGGAATTGATTGTTTCTTTTCTTAATGGGAAATCATTGAAAATACACGGAAGCAATAGGTACCCAATTCACTGGAGTAAATTGCTCAAAGCTATAAAAACACTTGGAGTATCCCTGAGATGAAAAATTGTATTGAATAAAGCCTTCAAGAGATGAATACGCTTTTGAAGGTTTTATTCAATACAATTATTGTAAGTAAATCAGGTAGCAAAAAATCACATTCTTGGGCGACTTTTTCTTAGATATACCCTGACGTAAAAAGGACACCAGCTTCAAACGGTATCTTTTTCATACCATCAGGGCACATCGAGGTTGTAGTATCGCTCAAAAGAAAACACAGCCCATAAAGCCTTGCAGTGCAAGGCTTTATGGGCTTTTGGGAGGAATTGGATATGTTTCCGTGGGCGGGGGAGGAAATGCATATTCCAACCCATTCCGACCACCTGTTCCGAAGGAAATCAAAGAGTTATTCTCTGTTGCCAAATTGCGCAAGAAAGTCTTTTGGGTCGATAGCAGGTACCGGAGAATTATGAAAATCTTTTACATTGCGGGTGACGATGTAATCAGCTTTTACTCTTTTAGCAATGGTTCCGACGAGAGCGTCTTCAAAATCCGTTATTTTGCTTGATAATGTATTCATAACATCCGATGCAAGGACATCGGCGATGCTGACTAGATTCAGCAACTTAACGATGGCTTCCTTAGATTTTGCATGATCTTTGTTTGCACGCTGCAAGATGTAATAGATATCGGTAATAGTGTTGGCGGTAACTAAGGCTTCAGCTTTGTCGAGAGCGGACAGTTTTAACACATTATAAGACGCATCAAAAAAATCAGTGCGGCGCAATAAGACATCAAGAACGATATTGGTGTCAATCAGTATCCTCATTGCCTGGATAACCTATCCTTTCTGGCATCATCCAGCGTGTAGCCGTCGTCTTTAACGATGCCGACGAGGTCATTAAGAATATTGAGTTTGTTTTCGCGCAAGCTGGTTAGCTTAACAATCGGCTTGTTGTTTTTTGTGATGATGATATCTTGTGTTTCGGCAAGTTGAAGGTATTTACCGATATTTGTTTTCAACTCCGTAGCAGTAATAATCAAAGTAAGACCCTCCTTTCCGGTTTGGGTATAGTTTTGCACTTATAGTATATTAAAATAGTGCGAATATGTCAATAAAAAATGTGCTATTGATATAGTGCGATATAAAATATCTAGTAGGGGCGGTAAATTCTAAAAATATTGTGCGCCGCAGAGCGGGCGTGCGGTCACGCGTGAAAAAATCGCGGTTTCAAATAGGGCATATTCCCCGGCAGAGTTTGCAGAAAAGTGAGGTGATGCGTATGGCCAAAGACGGCACCAACCAGGGTGGCGCGTGCGATCATCAATACGAAAGTGGCTCTTCCGCACTTTTGATACAGAAATATGGTAGATTATGGCAACTATTAGCAACCTGTTTTTGTGGCCACCACTTTTGGCTTTTATCATTTAACATCCACATGGTGCGCCCTGGGCGCGTCAAGTAGCGGATCGCTGGCATTTGCTAATACCAGACCTGCCCCGGAACGTAAGTGAGCTATTGACTCAACTTCTTAGGACTAACGCTGAACTGCAACGGGGGTATACGCTGGTGCACTTATTTCATACCATGGTACGGCATCGAGCTGGACATGTTCTCCCAGCGTGGCTAAATGCCGTGCATAACAGCGGGATTCCGGAGCTCAAGCGTTTTGCTGTCTCCCTGAACAAAGATTTTGCTGCTGTTTATGCTGGTTTAACCGAATCATGGAGCCAGGGTCCCGTAGAAGGAATCAACAAGTTGTTGAGGGTAGCCTCATAATAAACTTGTCTAATTGGCATCAAAAGTGCGGAAGAGCCACTTTTATTTTAGCGATCACATAAAGGGAACGTAGCCGAGTTCGTCGATTACAACTAAATCGTATTTTTTCCAGACTCTTTGCAAGCGCAATAATTCATGGTGTTCTTCGGCAGCCAACAGCTCGTTTACCAGGTTGGCTGCGGTGGTAAAGCGAACCCGTTTACCTTTGCGGCACACGGAAAAGGCAATGGCAATAGCTAGGTGCGTTTTGCCATTATGTAAAGCTTTACATAACGGGAAAACCCATTTGACACAACTATTTCTGTAGACCGAAGGCTTGCTAAGGCTAATAGATTCATATTCCTCAAGCAGTTCCTGAAAATGCGAAAAATTGGCTTTGGAGTATTTCTCCGATTTTTTAAGATTGACAACTAAGTTTTTAACCCCATCAGTTAAAGCATGCGGAGGTTTCCGGCCTCTATTTTTGTGGATTACGAACGCCTCGCCATATTCCTTGACCCCATTTTTAATGCGTTTTACCTGGCGTTCGCTTAGGCTTAAAATCTCTGCTGCTTCCTTTCATTTTAACCGAAGTGACATTTTCTAGAGAATATTTCAGGTGACATTATCACAGAATGAACACACCACATTTGCTCATTTGGTTAAGTAAAGAAACTTTTTTGGCAAATCAAAGGCCGAAGGTTTAATCCTTCGGCCTTCAAAGTAATCTCCAGTATTGATTTAGTAATTAGTAGGCGTATCTTCGCCGCGGTTGTTGCTGGAAGCAATCCCGGCAGTAGATCGGTCGGCCGGCGGTGGGCTCAAACGGGACAGTTGTTTCCTGACCGCAAGATGCACAGATCGCTCTGTACCTTGGGCGTTCATTGCGGGAACGGGTACTGCCAGCACTGCGTTGTTTACGAGCTTGTCGGCACGCTGGGCAGCGACCTGGTTCGTTTGTAAACCCTTTTTCTGCGTAGAATTCTTGTTCTGCTGCAGAGAAAAGGAACTCGTTTCCGCAATCTTTGCAGGTTAAATATTTGTCCTGAAACATTGTAAACCTCCTTTCGGGGCATACTCTTGAACTTTCATTACCCCATAAGGAGGTTAACTTAAAGATCAAGGCAAACATAATTATAACCTATTTAAGCCCTACTGGCAAGATGGATTGTGAATTAATTAATTGTCAGATTATTGAACTTAAGGGATTATCAGTGTGGATATTACTTCCCTGATGTAGAAACGGCGCCAAAGTCAGACCTTGACGCCGTTTAAGGGAGGGTAACCACTAATCCCGGACGCTTGGTCGCAGCATGTCAAGCAGGCCCAGAGTCACGTGGGCCAGGCCAAACCCCATAACGCCAGCCCCAAAGCGGCTGCCTAACATGGTCGCACCAAGTCCCGTGACGGCTGCTCCGAGTCCGGTCACAACCCAACTCGTAGTGGTTGCTTTCTTTTTCAACCAAAGCACCTCCCAACGTTAGGTTGTCCAGTTTTTAATTGTTTAAACAAGATATTAAAGGGTACAACTAATAAACATCCAGGGCTAATTCACCCGTCAGGTGATCGATAAACTGGCGGGCTGTCCGCCCCGAGCGGCCGTTATGCCAGACTTCCCACTGCAGGGCCCGGCGGCGGAGGTCATCACGGCTGATTCGCAAGCCGCGCTGTTTGGCCAGACCTTCTACTATGGCCAGGTACCTGTCTTGATCGGGTGAGGGGAAAATAATGGTCATGCCGAACCGGTCGGCCAGCGAAAGTTTTTCCTGAACGGTATCATTACGGCGGACTTCATCATCGGCACCTAATTCGGCCGTAATCTGCCGGTCGCTCAGTCTCTCCTTGATCAGGTGCCGGCGGTTGGAAGTGGCGTAAATCAGGACATTGGATGGACGGGATTCCAGACCGCCCTCGAGAATGGCTTTAAGGTCTTTGTATTCCACTTCGTGCTCCTCAAACGAGAGGTCATCGACAAAGAGAATGAAACACTGGGGCCGGCGCCTTAGGTGCTGGATGATGACGGGAAAATCAGTCAGATACTGTTTGGGCACCTCGATCAGGCGTAGTCCCTGGTCACCATATTCGTTGACCAGGGCTTTCACGGTCGAGGATTTGCCGGTACCCCGGTCGCCGTAGAGTAAAATATTGTTGGCCGGGTAACCGCGGAGCAGCTTCTCGGTATTGCGCCGGATCTCATTTTTTTCAGCTTCATAGCCGATCAGATCATCCAACCGAACGGGATCAGGTTCGGGAACTGGTTGAAATTCACTCTGAGAATTGTGGCGTACCCAGCGGAAAGCCCGGTAGCGGCCGAACAGGCCGACCCCGCCGGCAGTGTAGTAACTTATCAGGTCGTCGAGGCAGGTCCTCCAGTCTATGGTTCTGAACAGAAGCTGCTTGATTTGCCACCGTTCCCGACTGTTGGGAATGACCAAAGAATTCCTGGCCTGATTATAAAAGTTGTCCCATAATGGCCACTCTGAAACTGGGGAAACTGGGGCTTGTCTGTCAGTTGGGCTGGGAAGAAAATTTACGATCTCGGCAATGGTCTGGCGGACCATGCGGGTGTCAAGCCGGAACAATTGCTCCAGGCACTGAAGGTCGTTGCGAGCAGCCTCAAGTAAAGAACCCTTAACGTTCGGCCCCAGTTCGGCCTGGCGGGTGAACGGGTTTTCGGCATCAAGGATCAGGTCTAACAGATAGTTCTGCCAGGCGTCACCCACAATGGGAGGACAAGCTGATTCGCTGGCAGTAGCCAGCTGCCCAACCAGATAGTGGTAGAGGTCGGTCAGTTCACCAGCGTCTGGGGATGCAGCTCCAGCTAGGTCGAGCAAGCGGATGAAATTCTGAAAAATTGGGTCAGTCAGGAAGTGGCGAAAAACCGTCAATCGGCGACTGGCTTGATGAGCTTGCGCAAACAAACCGATATTGAGCGAAAAGTTACTTGACATAAGGCAAACCTCCTGATGATGTCTAAAAGAATTCTGAGATATATTCCTATTTCTTGCTGTGCAAAGGAATTCCTTTAAAAACGGTTTTTCTGTTAAATACCTGTAGATTATGGGGATGCTTGGTTTGAGCGGCATTAGTGATGGTCTTTACCCGGGGGGAACAATCGGTGTATGATGATAATATGTAGAATTAATCAGTTTAGTGAAGAGGAGAAGGATGAATGACAGCCAGGGGTGGCGTTAAAGTTTCGCATCTGGGAACCTACCTCGGTCTGGTTCTAACCTCATTTTTTTGGGGGACATCGTTTGCGGCGGCGAAAATCGGCATGAGTGAACTCTTACCGGTTAACCTGGTCATTCTGCGGTTTATCCTGGCTTCGTTGCTGTTCGGGGTGGCGCTGATATTTCTGCGGCGGAATGTGTGGCGGATTGAACTAGCGGATCTACCGAGGTTAGTTTGGTTGGGCTTCTTAGGGGTTTCTGCCTATTTCGTTGTTCAATACTATGGCTTGACGCATACCACATCGGTGAACACAGCTTTGATCATCGGGACGAGTCCGATCATCACTGGCCTTTTGGCTGCCAGGGTGGGTGGTGAAAGGCTGGTGAGGCAGCATTACGTGGGGATGCTGGTCGCCTTTGTCGGTCTCTTTTTGCTGATTACTAAGGGGAATTTTTACTTAACCCATGGCGAGTCGGTTCTAAAGGGCGATCTGCTGATTCTCTTCAACGCGGTGATGTGGTCGTGTTTTACCCTGGCCGGCAAGCGAGTTGTGGGTAAATATGACCCTTTCGTTGTGGTGGCTTATCTTTCCTTGCTCGGGACGTTGCTGCTGCTGCCGCTGGCTTTTATTTCGACGCCACTGACCAGAGTGACTTTTGTACAGCAGTTACCAACTCTATCGCTGGCTACCTGGGGGGCAGCGGGCTATTTAGCCTTGACTTGTTCAGTAATCGGCTACTTTTTCTGGTATCGGGGAGTGCAGCGGCTGGGGGCGGCGAAAACGGCGATGTTCACCTATCTCAATCCACTGGTGGCGCTGGTCACCTCGCTCATCTTGTTTGACGAGAATATCACGGGGTTGGTGCTGGTCGGGGGTGCCCTAGTGTTGACTGGTGTTTATCTAACGACGCGAACCCGAGCCGATGAGCCGCAAGCTGAAATGGTTGCGGAGCAGAAGGTTATAAGTAATTGAGAAAATAAAGGGGGAGCACATGGATGGTAACCTTAACCTTGCAAACCCGGCAGAGAAATGAATTGATTGATATTACCTCAAGAATAGCGGAACTGGTACGGGAAAGTGGAGTGACCAGTGGCGTTTGCTATATCTTTGTTCCTCATACTACCGCTGGTCTGACGATTAATGAGGATGCCGATCCAGATGTGGTTGCAGACCTGCTGATGAAACTGCAGCAGGTTATTCCCCAGCACGACCTGGCGTATCGTCACACCGAAGGAAATTCTGATGCCCATATCAAGGCTAGCCTGTTTGGGCCTTCTCAGGTGGTGTTTATTGAAGCGGGACGCCTGGTGCTGGGTACCTGGCAGGGAATCTATTTTTGTGAGTTTGACGGTCCCAGGACGAGAAAAGTCCTGGTTAAGATAGTCGCGGATTAAAAGGAGTGGCAAGATGCGGGATAAGTTCAAACTGGCGGTTTGCCAGCTGACAGTCGTGGATGATAAAACAGTTAACCTCAAGCAAGCCAGAGCGATGATCAAAGCAGCCGCCCAAACTGGCGGCCAGGTGGTAGTCTTACCCGAGATGTTTAACTGTCCACACGAAAATAAGAGTTTTCCAGTGTATGCGGAAACTTTTCCGAACGGTGAGACGATCCAGATGCTGAAGGAGGCTGCCAGAGAAGAAAAGATCTACTTGATCGGGGGTTCAATCCCTGAACGGGATAGAGAGCGCCTCTATAACACATCTTTTGTGTTTAGCCCTTCGGGAGAACTTTTGGGCCGCCACCGGAAGATACACCTGTTTGATGTCCAGCTGGCTTCCGGGCTCAGCTTCCGCGAATCAGATACCTTGGCCCCGGGTAATACCCTGACCGTGGTGGAAACTGAATACTGCCCCATCGGCGTGGTGATTTGTTATGATCTGCGTTTTCCCGAGTTGCTGCGGTTGATGGCATTGCTAGGGGCGCAGGTGATTGTAGTCCCGGCGGCCTTCAATATGACGACCGGGCCGGCCCACTGGGAGGTGTTGTTGCGGATGCGGGCGGTTGATAATCAGGTCTATGTGGTCGGGGCGTCTCCTGCCAGAAACGAAGCTGCCAGCTACGTGGCTTATGGGCACTCGCTGGTGGTGGAACCTTGGGGTCGGGTGATTGCTTCAGCCGACGAAAAAGAGCAGATCATCTTGGCTGAGATTGACCTGGAACACCTACACCGGGTGAGAGAAGAACTCCCCCTGTTAAAACATCGGCGCACCGACCTATATCAGCTTAGCCTGACTTTTTAAATTTCTTTAAGCTTTTTTCAGATTTTTTTAAGGTTTTAGTGGCATGCTTTAGACAGCAGGGAAAAACTAAAAATTACTTTGAGGAGGGTTTAAGATGCGCAAATTTTTCAACACTCGCCCCTGGACGGGTGGCGTTCTGGCCATGGCCGGCGCGATCGCGGCTAGCCTGGTGGTAGTGTTGTTGCTGACACTTGTCCTACAGATCAACTGGTCGCCGCAGGCCACGCTAGCCGGGGACGTTGGTAATGCGGGTGCTCAGGCACAGCCGGCGCAACTGCAGATACCCACCGAACCCAACACGATCGCTGACATCGTTGAGGCAACTGGACCAGCTGTGGTTAAAATCGAAACCCGTACCACCGTGCGGGGTAGTGCCACGATGGATCCGTTTTTGAACGATCCTTTTTTCCGTCAGTTTTTTGGGGGGAGTTTTCAGTCCCGGCCTAGAGTTTCTCAGGGTTTGGGCTCAGGTTTTATCATTACCAAGGACGGATATATTTTAACCAATGAACACGTGGTCGATGGCGCAGACGAGATTTCAGTGACGATTTTGGGCTATGATCAACCACTGCCAGCCAAACTGATTGGGGCAGACCATGATCTTGATTTGGCTGTCCTCAAAGTTGAGGCGGAGAAGGACTTGCCATTTTTGCAACTGGGTGAGTCTGACAAAACCAGGGTTGGGGAGTGGGTCATCGCTATTGGTAATCCGTACGGTCTGGATCACACTGTCACGGTGGGTGTAATCAGTGCCAAAGGCCGTCCTGTTACGGTGCAGGATCGACAGTACCGTAATTTATTGCAGACAGACGCCTCGATCAACCCGGGCAACAGTGGTGGACCTTTACTCAACCTGCGGGGCGAGGTAATTGGAATCAATACTGCAGTGAATGCTCAGGCCCAGGGGATTGGTTTTGCCATCCCGACCAGCACTGTCCAGGGGGTGCTGAAAGACCTGATCAATAATGGCAAGGTAGCACATCCCTGGTTGGGGGTCTCTTTGTTGCCAGTAACCAAGGAGATTGCCCGGTCACTGGGCTTGGAACAGGCCGTTGGTGCCGTGGTGAATGGTGTCGTATCAGGCAGTCCAGCTGAACGGGCGGGTCTGAAGGCAGGCGATGTGATTCAAGAATATAACGGGGTGGCGATCAAAAACCCGCAAGACCTGGTCGAACAGGTAGCTCAGACACCGGTTGGCAGCCAGGTGGTGGTGAAGCTGAATAGAAAGGGCAAGACCCAGGAGATCACCGTCACGATTGGTGAAAAGCAAACCAAGAATTTATAGAATATACAGTTGTTTGGATAAAGAAATTCAATAAGAGCATTAGTGAAAGGCGGGTAAACGTGGTGTATGTACCTGCCTTTCTCTTCCCTAATTCTAGATTCGGAAGACTTAGTTGTTTTTCAATGATTAAGGAAACACTACGAAGGATGAAGACAAGCAGGAAGAAGAAAGATCTTTGCAGAATTCGAAAGAAGAGATAGAAGAGATCATGATCTGTTGGGTAGGTGAAAGTTAGATGTCACCTAGAATTCTGGTGGTTGATGATGACCGGAAAATTACGGCTTTACTGCGGCGTGGCCTCAGCTTTGCCGGTTATACCGTGGATGTTGCTAACAACGGCAGTGAGGGACTGAAACTCGCGATGGAACACCAACCGGATCTGGTCATTCTGGATTTGATGATGCCAGTAATGGATGGATGGCAGTTGTGCCAGCGGCTGAGAGCCGGGAGCGATGTTCCGATCTTAATGCTGACGGCCCGTGACGAAATAGCTGACCGGGTCCGGGGACTGGATACGGGTGCTGATGACTATCTGGTTAAACCCTTTGCTTTCGAGGAATTATTGGCCCGGGTCAGGGCACTGCTCAGAAGAACTAGGCCGGGGCAGGACCCGGGCAAAACCATTTTGCGCTACGCTGATCTCAGTCTCGATCAGGCGAGCCGGGAGGCTAGGCGGGGCGATCGGTTGATCAGTCTCACGGCTAAAGAATACGAACTTCTTCTGGCTTTTATGGAGCACCCCCGCCAGGTCTTAACCAGGGAGCTATTGATGGAGCGGGTCTGGGGATATGATTACAGTGGAGAATCGAATGTGTTAGAGGTTTATGTGGCCTTGCTGCGGCAGAAACTGGAGGGCGCGGGAGAGAAGCGCTTGATTCATACCGTACGTGGGGTTGGGTATGTGCTTAAGGAGTGAAGAAAATGTCGATCCGCTGGCGCTTGACTTTATGGTATACGGCGGTTTTGGGGTTAACCTTATTATTGTTTGGGGTGGGCCTGTATTTTTATATGGCTTACGAACTCGCCGAGGAAGTAGATGCTTCAATTGCCACCAAGGCGAATGAAGTCGTACGATCGATCATGATCGTTGAACAATTTCCTTTTCCAGTTCAAGTTAGCCTACCTGATGTCAATGTTTTTGCGGCGCCAAACACTTTTCTGCAGGTTGTGGACGTGTCCGGCCGGTTGCTGGCCAGGTCGAAAAATTTGGGCGCCCAGGTCCTGCCTTTAAGTGAGGAAACCCTGGACTGTGCAGGGAAAGGACAGGCTTTTTATGAGACTGTCCTTTCCGGTGACCAGCGCTTGCGGATCTATAGCCTACCGCTGATCTGGCGCAACCGGACCATTGGCGTTCTGCAGGTTGGTCGGTCGCTGCAGCCGGTTGATTTAACCTTGGGCCGCTTGCGGCTGGTTTTGATCTTGGTGGGCTCTCTCACCGTTGCTTTGGCCGGCACATTAGGGTGGTTTTTGGCGCATACCGCTTTGAAACCGATTGATGAGATCACCAACACAGTGGCGGCGATTCAGGAGGCCCAGGACCTGGAGCGGCGTTTGGAATATACTGGACCCCGGGATGAGATTGGCCGTTTATCCGATACCTTTAACGAAATGCTGGCCAGACTGAGTACAGCTTACCAACGGCTGGCCGAAGCCAATGAAGCCCAGAGACGTTTTGTGGCCGACGCTTCCCATGAACTGCGGACGCCGTTGACTACCATTCGCGGTAATGTTGAATTGTTGCAAAAAATGGGTGATACTGATCCCGACGTTCGAGCGGAAGCCCTGGCAGACATTGCCAGCGAAGGAGAGCGGATGTCCCGGCTGGTCGAGGACTTACTGGTGCTGGCGAGGGCTGATGCGGGACTGAAACTGAACAAGAAACCGGTCGGCCTGAATCAGCAGTTGGAAGAAATTTTTCGGTCAGCTCGTCACCTATCCAATCAGGTTGAATTCGTGGTCGGTGATTTATCGGCCACGGAAGGGATTGGCGTCCTGGCCAATTCTGATTACCTCAAACAGTTATTGTTGATTTTAATTGATAACGGTGTGAAGTACACTCCGCCAGGCGGTCGTGTTCGGGTAGAAACGTGCCGGCAGGACGGTTGGGCAGGGGTAAAAGTCATCGACACCGGGATCGGAATCGCCCCGAATGAGCTGCCACACATTTTTGAGCGTTTTTATCGGGCCGACCGGGCTCGTTTTGGGGAAGGGACCGGCTTGGGGTTGGCGATCGCCAAGTGGATCGTCGATGAACATGCTGGACGGATCGAGGTGGAAAGCGCGATTGGTCGGGGAAGTACTTTTACTGTCTGGCTGCCGATATATACTTTATGAAAGGAAACGTTTTTGTTGAAGGAGTGCTAAAATGACGATTGCCGCAGTATTGTTTGATTTGGATGGAACCCTGGTTGATTCCCTTGCTTTGATCCGTCAGACCTATTACCGGGTCTTTCAAGAACTGGCCATTCCCTGGGGGGATGACGACGTGATGAAAATGATCGGCCTGCCCCTGGCCCAGATCGCCCATCACTTCGCCGGGGAGGAACGGGCCGATTATTTTGTCACCGTTTACCGAAACTACTACACCACTGACCACGACGTCTATACCAGGGCTTACCCTGGGACGAAAGAACTTTTGGAACACTTACAGCGGCAGGATTACCGACTGGGGGTGGTGACTTCCAAGGGCCGGGACGTAGCGCTGCGTTCATTAGAATATCTTGACTTAGTTCAGTATATGGATGTCGTGATTACCGCTCAGGACGTTGTCTCGCACAAACCGGAACCCGGACCGGTACTAAAGGCGTTGGAATGCCTGGGAATAAAACCTATCGATGCTGTTTATGTGGGAGATAGTCCCTTTGATCTTCTGGCCGGTCGGCGGGCCGGTACCAAAACGATTGGCGTAACCTGGGGGATGGCGACGCGGGAAGAACTGGGAATGAACGAGCCGGATTTGTTGATTGAACAGTGGAGTGAATTAATCGACTGGCTTGATTCAGGCGTTTAAAAGATTAACTTAATTTTCCAACATTATCGCCTAACATAATCGGAAAACTAAATACATGATGATTCGGTTTTTTATTTACGGGTTATTAGGCTGGAGTCTGGAAATATTTTGGACCGGACTGGGATCGTTCAGCCGGGGCGAGTGGCGGCTGATGGGCTATACTTACCTGTGGATGCTACCGATTTATGGGCTGGCCGTGTTTTTGGAACCAGTGCATGATTACATCCGGCATTGGTCGTGGATTGTACGGGGCCTGGTCTGGGTGGTGGCCATTTTTGCCGTGGAATATACGGCTGGCTGGGTGCTAAAGATACTGACGGGGAGCGTGCCCTGGGATTACACCTGGGCAACACGCTATTCGGTAAATGGATTTATTCGCCTGGACTATGCCCCGGTCTGGTTTATCACCGGTCTACTTTTCGAAAGAATTCACGACTTTTTGCGCCCGCTCCTGCCCAGGTAGATCTGAAGCGAAAAGTCTTCCAGCCTTTGAATTTTCGCTGGAGATCATCCAGCATGGTATAGGCTACCGGGATTACTACCAGGGTCAAGAGAGTAGACAACAGCAAGCCGCCGATCAAGGCAACTGCCATACTGGCACGTATTTCACTGCCTGGTGAAATAGCTAGTGCGGTAGGCAGCATGCCGGTAATCATGGTCACCGTGGTCATCAGGATGGGGCGCAATCGAGTAGTGCCTGCTTTCAACAGAGCTTCGCGCAGTGGTAGTCCTTCGCGGCTCATGATGGTATGAGTGTAGTCGATCAGCAAGGTACTATTCTTGGCGACTAAACCATCTAACATGATCAGGCCAATAAAAGACATGATGTTGAGCGTTTTACCAGTCACGGCAAGGGCTAACAGGGCTCCGACCATCCCGAGCGGTAGCGAGAGCATCCGAATAATTGGGATTAGATAAGATTCATATAGCATGACCAGGATGGCATACACAAAAACGATTGACATAATCAGGGCTCTGCATAATTCTGCAAAACTTTCCTCCATCTCACGGGTTTCGCCTTCATAGAAAACCTCAAAACCCGGTGGCAGGGCAATTTTTTCAACTTCCCGACGAATCTCTTGCATGACTTCGCCTAGAGGACGGTCAGAAAGGTTGGCTTTAATAGTGACAGTTCTTTGTTTATTTAAGCGTTTAATTTCACTAGGTCCCACGTTTTCTTTAAGACTGGCTACCTGCTCCAGCCGGATGATCTGACCCTGACTGTTTATAATCCCCAGGCTCCCCAGCTCCGAGATACTGGAGTGGTTGGCCTCAGCGATCAATACTCGGACATCAGTCTCCTGACCTGATTTTCGATAGCGCGTGGCAATTTCTCCCTCTACGGCTGCTCTGACCGTACCCGCGATTTCACTTACGTTTAACCCGTAGTAGTCAGCTGCTACCTGATTGATTTCGACCTGGATTTCTGGTTGGCCAATTTTCCAGGAACTATCGACATCAGTTGTTCCCGGGGTTGCTTCCACGGTTTTTTTAATTTGTTCGGCAATAGACAGCAATTTGTCTTGATCTGGTCCGGTAATGTTAATCTGGATAGGAGCCATTTGTGGATAGACACCAGAAGGTTCGAAGACAGATACTTTGGCCCCAGGTATATCGTCTCCCCAGCCGCGCATTATTTCGGCAATCTCCCATTGGGTGCGAGACCGTTTATTTTTGGGTACTAAACGCACGAAAATATTACCACTTTGGGCGTTGATTGACCCCATGTATTGCTCGCCACTTCGTCCTACGGTAGCAAAAGTGCTTTCTATTTCAGACAATTCCATCGCTTTTTTTTCCAGTTTTGCTAAAGCGGCGTCAGTCTCGGTCAGTGATGTTCCAGGGGGCATCTCCAGCGAAATGGTTAACTGGTTTTGATCATACCGTGGCATAAACTCAGTTTTAATGATTTTGAGTGGCAATAATGCAAAGGCCAGAGTGGGAGCTAGTAAACAGATAATCATGATCCAGCGACGGTTATTGAAAGACCAGCGCAAAAAGTTTTCGTATTTCGCGTAGGTCCGGTGTTGCAAGGCTACCCACTTCCTTGCCTGTTTCCACTGGTTAATTTTACTAGTCGAGTTGTGCTCTGACAGCGGCACGTTTTTAAACAGCAGGGCGGCCAGCATGGGGGTCAGGGTAAAAGATACCAGGAGAGAAAAAAGCACGGCAAATACTATAGTTAGGCCGAATTGCTTGAAAAACTGACCGACTATGCCAGTCATGAAGGCGATCGGGCCGAAGACGACCACATCGGACAGTGTGATCGCAACAGCTGCCATCCCAATTTCACTACGGCCATCCAGGGCGGCAGCGGCCGAGTCTTTGCCTAGTTGTACCCGATGCCGGTGGATGTTTTCTAAAACGACGATAGTGTCGTCGACCAGCACCCCAATACACATGGTTAATCCCATGAGCGTGAGCAGGTTAAAGGAATAGCCAGCAAAGTGCATGAACGTCAAAGTGGCGATTAAGGAAGTAGGAATAGCGAGGAGTACAATCAGGGTTGAACGCCATTCCCGGAGGAAAAAGAACAAAACCAGGCCCGTAGTCAGAATTCCCTCGATCAAGTTGGACCAGGTGCCATTGAGAGACTGATGCACGAAAATCGAGTTATCGCGGGCGACCGTCAAATTTACGCCAGGTGGTAGAAGTTCTCGGATCTGGGGCAACTCCCGGTTAATTGCCTCTGCGGTAGCAACCAGACTGGCTGTGCTTTGCTTTTGGATGCTTATGGCCACGGCGTCTTGGCCGTTTAAACGGCTGTAGGTCCTGATGTCTTTAAAACCGTAATTAACAGTAGCGATTTCTTTTAAACTGACCTGCCCGCCGGCCGGCAAAGGTAGGCTGAGATTTTTTATTTCCTCAGGGTCGCGGAATTCTCCCCGGACCCGGATTAAGTATTCGTCCTTGACTTGGTCGATCCGGCCGGCCGGGACCGTCATATTGGTGGCGGAGATGCGGGCGATCACTGTTCCGATGGTAAGGCCGTAGCTATTCAGTCGGTTACGGTCAACAGCAACCTTTATTTCTTGTTCTTTGCCACCGATGAGATTGACTTGAGCTACGCCAGGGAGGCGTTGCAGGCGGTCCTTAATCTGATCTCTAGCGATTGCGTAGATGTCTTCAAGCGGCATATCACCCGCTAAAGCCAGGATCATCACCGGATCGGCATTGAAATCGAATTTACGGACAGTAGGATTTTCGACATCGCGAGGTAGTTTTCCACGAATGCTGTCAACACACTTTTGGACGTCTATGGCGGCATTATCAAGGTCTGCGTTCATAGAAAACTCGATGACTGTAACGGCTAGCCCTTCGGAGGCAGTGGAGGTAATTTTTTTAATATTGTTTAAGCCAGAGATTGCGTCTTCAATTGGTTTAATAATCTGGGTTTCTATTTCCTCGGGGCCGGCACCACGATAAACCGTATAAACAGAGATATATGGGATATTTACCGGTGGGTAAAGGTCTGCTCCAATCCGGGGGAAACTGATCAATCCCAGGAAAATGAACAGGAAAAACACCATACTCATCATCACCGGCCGTTTAACTGCCAGTTCAGTTAAACGCATCAACAATTCCCCCTCGGCAGAAGCTTTGAAATATTTAGCCCATCTTTTATTTATAAAATAACAGAGAGATTTTGAATAATCCAGTTCAATCTTAAGAACAAAAACTGGTCACTGGAACATTAATTTTCCAGACATACTTGACAACGTGGAATAATAAACATATAACAATAATAGGAATCTTTATTAATAAGGGTGGTCCTGTGAAATCAAAGTTTTTGCTCCTGATGGTGTGTTTGTTTATATTAGTTACAGGGCTAATTGGCTGCGGAAAACCGAAATCCGTCACTTCAGCCAATAGCGAGTCGAAAAAAATCAAAGTTATTGCCAGTATCTACCCCCTGTATGATTTTACCCGGCAGATTGGCGGTGACAAGGTGGAGGTGGTGTGTTTAGTACCGGCGGGCGCTGAACCACATGATTGGGAGCCCAAAGCCAGGGATTTAGCCAGTCTGCAGAGCGCGAATTTATTTATCTACAATGGGCTCGGGATGGAGCCTTGGCTGGACTCGTTCCAAAGTGCATTGAAAGGGAGTAAATGTTTTTTTGTGAATGCATCGCAGGGGATTAGCCTACTTAAGGCAAAGCATGACGACGAACCGAATCAGGGTGAAAAAGATAGACGATATTCAATCAAGTCTGCTGAGGCCAGCTCAGGAGAATACGATCCCCACGTGTGGCTTGATCCTATGCGGGCCAAGCAGCAGGCGGCTAATATCAAGGCGGCCCTGATTCAGGTAAGTCCCGAGAACAAAGAAACTTTTGAGGCCAACTACGCTCGCTTTGCAGCAGCGCTGGACGATTTGGACGCTCAATTCCGGGCAGTAGCAAGTCAAGCTACACGAAAAGAATTTGTAGTAACTGAGCCAGCGTTTGCCTATTTAGCTGACCGCTACGGTCTGAAGCAGGTGAGTATCCTCGGTCTGTGTACCGAAGGCGAGCCTTCACCAGGCGAACTGAAGAAGATTGTTGATTTTGCCCGGCAGAATAAGATAAAACACATCTTCTTTGAATCGACATACAGCCCGAAAGTGGCCGAGACCCTGGCGAAAGAGGTGGGGGCGCAAACGCTAGTTTTAAGTGCTGTTCATGGCTTAACTGAGGAAGACTTAAAGCAGGGTAAAAATTACCTTTCTACCATGAAGAGTAATCTGGAGAATCTTAAGATTGCTTTGCAAGATAAGGAATGAGCGTGATGGGGAGTTTACCGAAGTCCAGTATCATTGAAATTAGTGGCTTAACTTTTGGGTACAACAACCGACCTGTGTTGCGCGACGTCAATTTAACCATCCACAAGGGAGATTTCATGGGGATAGTTGGTCCCAATGGTTCGGCGAAAACAACCCTACTCAAACTCATGCTAGGTTTATTGACGCCCTGGAGTGGGGAAGTCAGATTATTTGGTGAGCCGATCTCCTCTTTCCGCCAGTGGGGAAGAGTCGGATATGTTGCGCAGCGGGCCGCGGCTTTTAATATGGGGTTTCCAGCCACGGTTGAGGAGGTGGTGGCCGCTAATCTGTTCAGTCATGTTGGTTTGTTTCGCGGACTAAAGCCGGCCCACTGGCAAAAGGTGTCCGCGGCATTGAAGACTGTTGGTCTGGAGCGAAAACGACAGTGTCTGATCGGGTACCTCTCAGGCGGGGAGCAGCAACGGGTGTTTATTGCCCGGGTTCTGGTCAGCGACCCGGAGTTGCTGCTCCTGGATGAGCCAACTGTTGGGGTGGATATTCAGGCCCAGGAGCACCTTTACGAACTGCTGGAAAGGCTGAATAAGGAGCGGCAGATGACCATCGTGATGGTTTCCCACGATGTCGGGGTGGTGACTGAGCGAGTTAATCGGGTCGCCTGTTTAAACGACAGCCGCCTGTTTGTGCACGAAAAAACCGCGGATTTATTGAAACCGGAGAATATTGCGGCAGTCTATGGAATTGGCATGCAGCCGCTCATCCACTGTCATGAAGGAGATTGCGGGGTGCGTATAAATCATGCCTGAGTTTCTTCAGTATGATTTTATGATCAGGGCACTGGTTTCAGGGCTGATTGTCGGTGTGATCTGCCCGGTTATCGGTATATTCATTGTCCTGAAGCGATTATCAATGATTGGCGACTGCCTTTCCCACGCGGCCATGGCCGGCGTGGCGGCTGGAATGTTAACCGGTGTTTATCCTGTCTACGGGGCCCTGGCTTTCATGATCGCGGCCGGGTTAACGGTCGAAAGATTGCGCAATGAGTACCGGCAATATTCAGAACTGGCCATCGCCGTTATTCTGTCCAGCAGTATCAGTCTGGCTATAATTTTGCTGAGTGTTGGTAAGTCATACAACACCTCAGTTTTTGCTTATTTATTCGGTAGTATTTTAACGGTCAGTGGACAAGATCTTAAAGCCATCACCGGTCTGGGTTTGCTGGTCATTTTAGTAGTCTGGTTACTCCGTAAAGAGCTGTTTTATATTGCTTTTGACGAAGAGGCGGCACATCTGGCCGGTATACCAGTAGCCATGATCAATATTGTCTTTATTCTCTTGACAGCGTTCACCATTGCGGCTTCGCTTCGGATCGTGGGTATCCTGCTGGTGTCTTCGTTGATGGTCATTCCAGTCGCAGCCAGCTTACAGCTCAAGCAGGGGTTTCGCCGCACGGTGTGGCTGGCCATCGGACTCAGTGTGACCTCGGTAGTGATCGGTCTGATCGCAGCTTTCTATCTTGATTGGGCGCCCGGGGGAACGGTGGTCATGACAGCTGTGCTCGGCCTGCTGGCGATCATCATGGTCCAAAGAATAAAACGAAGACGTCGTCCAGTTACTTAGATTACATCAAGCATGCAACCACTTGCAATAACCTGGTTAATTAACGTTACAGGCAGAAAGGGGAATGGAGTGTGCCGGAAACAAATGATCTTGAACGTTCCCGAAAAGGCACTCGTTCAACCAGGCAGCGGCGAGCAATTTTGGACCTCTTAAAGCAAGAGAAGATCCATCTGGCCGCGGAAGAGATTTATCAGGCAGTTAGGCAAACACAGCCGAATATCAGCTTGGGCACTGTCTACCGCAATCTCGAAGTGCTCACGGAACTTGGCCTGCTGTCTAAAGTCGTTTTTACCGATGGTAAATCGAGATACGAATTGGCCGAACGTGGGCATCACCACCACCTGATTTGTCTGGGCTGTGGAGATACGGTGGACATCCCGGATTGCCCGGTAGATAAGACAATTGATTGTTTTATGCGCGATAAAAAATTCAGGCCGGCTCGTCACCATTTCGAGGTTTACGGTTACTGTGCCAAGTGCCAGGATTAATTTCGGATGTTAATATAGACGCTTTGGGCGGCGTCGTCCCAGCTGACTTTGCCACCGAGGGCTTCGGCCACAAAACGAACGGGAACGAGGGTGCGTCCGTCCACAATGGTGGGGGCCACATCCAGCTTAACTGTCCGCCCGTTGACTTTCGCGTATTTGTTGCCGATGGTAAGGCTTATTTTTGATTTACCCCTGGTAGCGGTAATGGTCTTGGTTTCGTTATTCCAGTCAATTTCCGCGTTAAGGGCTTCAAAAATTGCCCGTAACGGCACCAGCACCCGGTTATTCTCAATGGTTGGGGGAACATCGACAAAGTACAGCCGTTTATCATTTAAGTAGACTGGGATCTGAGAAATAACCAAAATACCATTACTTAGGGCACGCTCTTTTCCCTCGGATAGTGAGTTGACGATTTTACCGTTCGCCAGTAATTCGGCGGAACCGCCACCATCTAAGGCCATCGCTTCTTTTGCTCCTAACTCGATCATCAGGTCAGCCAGTTCTTCGAAGGTCATTCCTACGCTGACATTGGGCTGACGCCCATCGACTACCACCAGCAAGAGGCGGCCGTCAGCCGTTAAACCCAAAGCAGAACGGGGATGTCGACCAGTAATTTCACCCTGCAGACCCTCCAGATTGATGGGCACGGGCCGGGCCCCGTCTCTGACAAGAAGTGGTCCATTTGCCAGCAGATGTAACAATTCGGTTTTATCTCGGAAACTGGTACGAATATCCACCGGCTCGCCCACGGAAAAGTATTTAGCAAAAGGATTCTTGTCTCCCTGGAAAGATAGAACATAGCCGTTAGCGGGGATGGTAGCGTTGCCGTTAACCATTTGCTTGATGACGGTAATTCCCTGCTCATTCTTCTCCACAACGAACTCAGTGATTCCTGGCGGGGTTTTTGTGGTGGCCCCGAAAAGCGGAGTGTAGAGCACGATTCCTTCGCCTAAAGTATGATTAACCCCACTGATTTGAAAGATCTTTTTCTGGTTGATTAAGCGGACTGTTACCATGGGGAGAAAGTCGTCAAACGATATTTGCCTGTCCCGGGTGATGATCAGTGAGGTGGCTTGACGGTTGTTTTTAGTCAGAACCTCTCCATCTAAAATGACCGTATCAAGCGGGAGCGGCTCGTTCTTACTTAAGTTAAAAAAGGTACCGTTAATTGCGCCGATGGCTCCGTAGCGTTTAGCCATTTGGGTGAGTGGCTCAACTTCACCAAGTTTATCTTTGGCCAGAACCGGCTTAATTTCTATCTTGGGGTCGCTTAAGTTAACCCGCAGGTAACTGATCGCAAATACTTCTCCTTTATCATTCTTTTTGGTCAGTTGTTGCAGGTATACCCCGCGGTCGAGCAACTCACCGGCTTGGAGAGGGGTGGCCAGGCTGAGGATCAGGAACGCAGTAAGAATCAGGGTTAGCAGTCGACGAACAGGTTTCATATGTTTTTCCTCCTTGGATTTGATTGGGTGCTGGATTACAAGGATTAACCAGTTGTTCTCTTGTATAGATTTTTCCACACTTATAAGGGTGATTCCTGCAAAAAACAATTGCCTTTTTTTCCGGCTAACTGATAGAAAAAGTAGGGGGTTATCTTTCCCCTACTTTTTCTAACTGCGGGGTTCGTGACCGGCCCCGGCTGCCGTTACCTGGGAAGCGATTAACTCCGTACCAGTATTTTCTAACTTATGCCAGACTCCCGCCGGCACATAAATAATGGATCCTTCATTAACCTCGACCACTTCTTCTCCACCGTTGTCCAGGTAGAAATTGCCTTCGCCTTTCAGGATAAAGAAGACCTGGTCGCCGTGGGGGTGACGGTGGTAAGGCAAGACTTGGCCAGATTTGAAGTAGTAAGTATCGGCGGTCAGATCTTCTCCCGTAAAATTATTGACCTTATTGGCTGATTGGTCACTGAATTGAGGGTTGAGAAAAACGGTTTCGGCTTTACCCACTAGCCACTCACTTCCTTATGGTTTTTTTAAATAAAATTAAAGGTCAACAATCTGCCGGCTCCTGACCGGGCGACCTTGAACCCGGTGCCGCCCCTGAATCTCGTCATCAGCTGCATTGGTGATTGTAACTACCATGCTTACCTCGCTGGCGGCTTGAGCCTTGTCAAACAGTTGACGAAGGCTAGCCCAAACTTGCTCAGCATTTCCGTGGATGTGGGTACTGATTGAGCCAACCTTGTAGTCAACATTTTGCCGATCCAGGGTAGTTAACGATTCGTTAATAATTTCACTGGCCTGGTTGGTTTTTAATGGATAAAGTGAAACTTCGGCGCAAATCATGTTCAGGTTTACCTCCTTAAAACGTTTTTATGCTTTCCTGAAAAGTATTTTTGTCTGTCCATCTTGATCTTATGCATTCGATTGATTTTCTTCTGGAGCAGAAAAGTTGACTGTAAGCGGGTATAATATGCTATAAGGTTTATACTACCCTTATTGCTATTATTATATTATTATTGATATATAAAATTATAAACGAACATTCCACTTCCGGAATAAAGTGGTGATGTGCGAGTAGCATTAATAGTTACGAAAATAGTATGGTGGGTGATGGGAATGTCGGAAATTCTAGTTCATGTGGTACGTGGAGAACAGGTTGAAAGTCGGCATCACGGAGATGTGGTGGTCGTTGACCGACATGGGAAAATTCGGCAGTCATTGGGTGACCCGCATCGTTTTACCTATTGGCGTTCTGCGGCGAAACCTTTTCAGGTTTTGCCACTGGTCGAAGCCGGCGGAGTAGAGCATTTCTGTCTCACCCCGGCGGAAATTGCCATAATGGCTTCATCTCATAGTGGCGAACCGCAGCATATAGAACTAGTGCAGGGCATCCTGAACAAAATCGGGTGTACCGTTAGTGATCTCCAATGTGGTGTGACTGTGCCAATTAATTCCAAGACGGCCCGTGAACTGCTGCGGTTGGGGAAAACGGCAACTAGTTTGCATAATCCATGCTCGGGTAAGCACACAGCCATGCTGGCTCTGGCCCAACTAAAAGGTTATCCCATTGAAGGATATTTAAAGCCCGGGCATCCGGTACAGCAAATGATGCTGGCAACGGTGGCGGAGGTATGTGCGGTCAATCCGGCGGAGATCGTTTTAGGTATTGACGGCTGCGGTGTACCTGTTTTTGGTTTGCCGATCAGTCGGATGGCTCTGGCGTATGCCCGTTTGGCCATCCCAGAGGAGGGATTCGGTGACGTCCGCGGCCGGGCAGCCCGGATTATCCTTGAGGCGATTCGTAATGAGCCGTTCTTCGTCGCCGGTACCGGCCGACTGGAAACCGTCCTGATGGAGGTTACTCGGGGACGGTTGGTGGCTAAAGCTGGAGCGGAAGGGGTGTTTAACGTGGCCTTGCTAAGTGAAGGCCTGGGAATTTGCGTGAAGATTGACGATGGTAACAACCGGGCGGTTGACCCGGTGGTCGTCAAACTCCTGAAACAGCTGGATTTTCTTTCGGAACGTGAACTTTCGGCTTTGGAAAACTATTTCCAGCCCCAACTTACTAACAACCGGGGCGAGCGAATCGGCTATTTAGAGGCGGTGTTTGATTAAGTAAGCGATTTTACCCCAAACGGGTTTTTGTGGAGCCGGATGCTTTGCGTTATCCACTCGATCAGAAATTAATGGAAATATTTCAGTGAGAAAAAATCTCCATTAAAATCAATCTCCATCGAAATCAATCTCCATCAAAATCATTGGCTTTTGCCATTGGGTAAATGTTAACCATAACGGTCATATCTGTGTCTACTTTAGCCTCAATAATGAAATCTATGATTTTTTTGCAAGAACCGTCAAAGATTCTTTCCTCCAGGGGAAGATCGTTTATCTGGTATGAGCGGGAAGGGGGTGAACTGGTTGAAATTTCATACTGAGTACCTGTACTTTCACACCAAGAAGCGACGGGAATACATCAATATTACCCGTGAGGTTGAGCGGGTACTGGCCGCAAGTGGGGTGACTGAGGGAATGGTCCTGGTCTCAGCCATGCACATCACGGCCGGTGTTTACATCAATGACGCAGAGGAGGGAATCATCCAAGACATTGATGAAATGCTGGAACGGCTTGCCCCGACCGGCCCGAACTACCGTCATCACCGCACTGGGGAAGTCAATGGCGATAGCCATCTAAAAAACATTCTGGTTGGCCACCAGGTGATTGTACCAGTTACCGCCGGCCGGCTGGATTTGGGGCCCTGGCAGCAGATATATTACGCTGAATTTGACGGACAACGGCGCAAACGTCTGATCATCAAGGTGATGGGTGAATAATTTCATCATCTTTTCCGGAAAGCCTCCTTAAGGGGGTTTTTTATTTTTTAGCTCAGATGCAGGAATATATTTCCTGTCAGCGAAAAGAACGATATAGTGTAATTTATTGCTGTGTTTGTTAAGGATGAATCCATTTACGAGGAGGAATGAGGGTAAATGAATAAGGTTTGGCAACGGGGAACATCCTTTGTGATTTTGTTAGCTCTGGTGCTAATCTTTGGTTTCTCTAGGCCCATACTGGCTAAGGTGGTGGCAAGCTTTTCCGATGTTCAGGGTGTACCCTGGGCTCAGAAGTATATCGTACGAATGAAGATACGGGGAATCGTCAGCGGGTATGAAGACGGGACTTTCAAGCCCAACCAAACTATAAAGCAAGCCGAGGCTCTGATTATGGCGGTTAGAGAACTGGGATGGGAATCTGAAGCCCAGGGGCTGATTAATAGTGCCAATCTAAGTTTGCCAAAGAAAATCGCGCTCCAAAACATACCGAGCTTTGCCAGGGGTTATGTGGCAGTGGCGGTGCGAAGTGGTTTAATCGATGCGGATGGGGGCAACTTTCAGTGGGCTAACCCGGCCACCCGGGCTTGGACTTGCCAATTAATTGTCCGGATGCTGGGCAAGGATGAAGAAGCCAAAGCTGCGGCGCAGCGCCAGATGACTTTTACCGACAATTCTGCGATTCCAGCCTGGGCACGGGGTTACATTTATGTTGCGCAAAACCTGGGCATCGTGACTGGGTATCCTGACCAAACCTTTCAGCCTAATCTACCTATGACTAGAGCGGAGATGGTGACGGTCTTGAGCCGGGCAGAGCAATATTTAAATGTGACTAACTATGTTGTGGCTGGCACGGTGGAGAATGTTTATACCAACCGTTTGACAGTCAGAGATGGTAGCGGGCGGGTGTCTTCTTACAACCTCGCTGATGGTGGCTGGGTGTTTATCGGAGACAGGCGAGGTACGCTGAGCGATCTTTGGACAGGTGACCCGGTCAGGCTGATCCTGGTTTCCCCCGAGGAGGCTGGGATGGTTGAAGCCTACGCTGCATCGGGACAGAGTCGAACAAAATTTTCGGGGCAGGTTGTTCTGGTCAACCAGGGACAGCAGATTATTACCCTGAGAAATTCCGCGGGTGAACTGAAGATTTATTCCGTGCCTAGCTCGGTCGAGGTGGTGAGTACAGATGGAAGACGTTTGGGGTTAAGTGCCTTACAGCCTGGCGATGAAGTTGAGGTCTGGGTTGACAATTATCAGGTGGTAAAGCTCATCAGTTCACGGACTATCAGTAATGTCATTACGGCCAGGGTGATCAGCATCAATCACGATGAAGACGTGATCACGGTCAGGACCAATGAAGGAGAACTAATCGCTGCTTACGTCACGTCGCGGACGGCAATCCAGGTTGATGGCGATGACGGAGAGCTGTCGGACATCGACATTGGTGATACGGTCGAGTTAACTCTGGATGGGCAACGGGTCCTTACCCTGGAAGTGGGTGATAATGACATCAACACAGTGAAGGGGGAAGTCGTGCGCGTGGATACTTCTAACTGGACGCTGCGCCTTGAGGACCAGGATGGCGACCGGACAACTTATGATGTTGATCGTGACGTAGATATCGAAATTCCCGGTTACAGCCATCCTGACCTGAGTGATATTGAGGTGGGTGACCAGGTGTCAGTCAGACTGAGAGGTGATAAAATTGTTGAGATTAGGGTGAACAGTGACGATGAAGATGAGATTGTCCAAGTAACCCGGGTCGATGAAGACAACTATACACTGCGGGTGAAGGACATTGACGGGGATTACACCACCTATGATGTTGAACGTGATGTCAATATCGAGATCGAAGGCCACAGCAACCCGGGTTTGGATGATGTCAATGTGGGGGATTGGGTGAAGATCCGCCTGGACAGCAGGAATAACATCACCCGAATCGTGGTGGGTGAAGTGGTGGAAGGAAAAGTGGTGACTGTCTATGAGGACGAAGAGCGAATCAGGATTGAAAAAACCAGTGGGACCCGTCAGACTTATGACGTCAGTAAGAACGCGAAAATCACGTACAACAGTAAGTCGTATGATCTGGAAGACATCGATTCTGACGATGAGGTTCAGTTAATCATTTTCGATGACGTGGTAGAGAAGATCATCATTACCGAACGCAACTAGTTTTAAAAATTTTGGTTAAGACAACCATAAGTGAGGGGGTGCGATCCAGCGCCCCTTTTGTATCGATATTAATTTGGATTTATGTCTCACGTTGCGCTGGTGCGATCAATTATTTTAACTGGCTTGGTGATTGGCTGATGGTTTAATTGGTGTATAATAAAAGTTATGAAAGGGGTTTTACCGTTGAATTCTGAACTCAAGGGATTAATCTTGATTATCACTGCTGCTTCGCTCTGGGGTATTTCTGGTACGGTGGCCAAGTTTTTGTTTAACGGGGAAGCAGTCAGCCCGTTGGCTCTTGTACAAATCAGGTTGTTCTTGTCAGCCGTCCTCTTAGGGCTATACCTCCTGATAACCCATCCTGATTCACTGCGAATAAAATGGAGTGATTTATGTTATTTTGCTATTCTGGGTGTTTTCGGCATGGCCATGGTTCAGTTTACCTACCTGTATACAGTGAGCCAGGCCAACGTGGCGGTGGCCGTATTTCTTCAGTACCTGTCACCAGCGATTGTCGCTGTTTACGCGGTGGTTTTTCGCTGGGAGAAGCTTGGTTGGAACCGAGCAATGGCCCTTACCCTGGCTTTGGGGGGAAGTGTTTTAATCCTGACGGGCAGTGGACTGGGAACGGTGGTGATCAGCTGCCGCGGGCTTATCAGCGGGCTAGCTTCGGCATTTTTTGCTGCCTTTTATACCCTCTACGCGCAAAAAGGGGCCAAAAAGTTTGGCGCTTGGACGACTTTAACCTATAGTTTGGGTTTTGGGGCGTTTTTCTGGCTGCTCGTGGCTCCCCCGTCTCTCGACCAGTTTGGCGAATATACGACCGGTGACCTGCTATTTTTCCTATACATTGCCATTTTTGCGACGATCGTCCCGTTTGGTCTATATTTTAAGGGACTGACCTATCTCCACGCGACCAAGGCCATTATAACCAGTACGCTTGAGCCAGTGATGGCGGCGATAACCGCATACTTGATTTTAGGGGAAACGATGGCTCCCCAGCAAATGCTGGGCGGAGTGTTGATCGTGTGTGCAGTGATCATTCTGGCGACTGCTCAACGGGAAGCGGTATCCCCGCTAGAACAGGTAGCCGAGCCAAGGAAAATCAGTGGCTCAACCACTTAGTATCTTGACATTCTCTAAAATATGGACTAAAATAGTCTTGTATAAAGAAGGGTGATAGTGACCTGATATGGAAATCATCAAACGGAATACAGACTACGCCCTGCGGGCACTTGTCTACCTTGCCCTTCATTCAGGCACGGTAGTGAACGCGGGGGAAATTGCCGCCAGTGAAGATATACCCATTGATTTTCTCCAAAAAATCATGCAAAAATTTGTTCGGAGTGGTCTGGTGAACTCTCACCGGGGGGTCCAGGGCGGGTTTTCTTTGGCGAAAGAGCCTCGTCAGGTAAATGTACTTGAGGTGGTAGAAACCATGCAGGGCAAGCTGGCCATGAACCGATGCTTTTTGGGGAAGGATGGGTGTCCACGTGCTCCCAAGTGTCGGATCAAAAATAATTGGCGAGACATGGAGCAAAAATTTGTTGAATTTCTGAACGGGATTACGCTCCAGGACCTGGTAAACCAGCTCCGTGGTTTGGATGCAAAGGGGGGATAAGCAGCGTCTAAAATACTTTTTTCTACCCTAAAGTGGACCAAATTAATCCTGTATCAGCAAAGAGTCATTAAAAATCCAAGGAGGTATGTAAATGTTTTGTTACCAGTGTGAACAGACGGCCGGAGGTACCGGCTGCACCAAGGTAGGGGTATGCGGGAAGAATGAAGACATTGCCAGCCTGCAGGACTTGCTGGTGATCGCGCTCAAGGGAATAGCGGCTTATGCTTATCATGCCAGGGAGCTGGGTGCTTCTGACGAGCAGGTGGATGCTTTTCTGGCCGAAGGTCTTTTTGCAACCCTGACAAATGTAAACTTCAACCTGGAAAGTCAAATTGGACTGCTTCTAAAGGCCGGCGAGATGAATCTACGCGTGCTGGAACTGCTGGACCGGGCACACGTCGAACGTTTTGGGGCACCAGAACCGACCAGGGTCCAGGTAGGGACAAAGGCCGGCCGCGGGATACTTGTTACTGGCCATGATTTATTGGATCTGTATGAACTCCTCAAACAGACAGAGGGGAAAGGCATTAATGTGTATACTCACGGCGAGATGTTGCCGGCGCACAGTTACCCGGAGTTTAAAAAGTTTCCGCATCTTGTCGGCAATTACGGAACAGCCTGGCAGAACCAGCACCAGGAATTTGACGCGTTTAACGGCGCAATCCTCGGAACAACCAACTGTGTTTTGTTACCTAAGGATTCTTACCGGGACCGCATGTTTACTTGTGGTGTAGCCGACCTGCCCGGTGTTGTGCATATCAAGGATCGAAACTTTGCACCGCTGATCGAAAAAACTCTGGCCTTACCACCGTTGCCGGACAATCTCGGCCCGACCACCATGACCGGTTTCCATCATCAGGCAGTACTTGGTTTAGCCGAACACATTATCGCGGCAATCAAAGCGGGTAAGATTCGGCACTTCTTCCTGGTCGGTGGCTGTGATGGCGCCAAATCTGGTCGCAACTACTACACTGAATTTGTGGAGAAACTGCCGAAGGACTGCGTTGTGTTGACCCTGGGCTGTGGCAAGTACCGCTTCAACTACCTCGATCTTGGTGAAATTGACGGTATTCCACGTCTACTTGATATGGGTCAATGCAACAACGCCTACTCCGCAATCCAGGTGGCTGTTGCTCTGGCGCAAGCTTTTGGCTGCGGCGTGAACGATCTGCCGCTCAGTCTGGTGCTGTCTTGGTTCGAGCAAAAGGCGGTGGCTATTCTGCTCACTCTGCTCTACCTGGGAATTAAGAATAT
Source organism: Bacillota bacterium (assembly GCA_013178045.1). Classification (NCBI taxonomy): domain Bacteria; kingdom Bacillati; phylum Bacillota; species Bacillota bacterium. Next base: position 1,444 of record JABLXP010000016.1, on the reverse strand, counting down.
CCGTCTCGGGCCCACCCTGCCGGCGTTTGTTACGCCGAATATCCTCAAAGTGTTGCAGGAAAACTATAACATTCAGCCGATCACCACGCCGGAGGCCGATATCAAAGCTATTCTTGGGTAATAATTTCTCCTTTTTGCTAATCAAAGCCCTGGTACTTCGAGTCACATCAAAGTCCCAGGGTTGATTCTATTTGATGAAAATTAATTCATTGTGGCTTATTATTGTAGCTTATTTTCGTTATAATAAAATTATAAAAATTATAATAAAAAAATAAAGAAGTATTTCGGGAGGTGATCTTGATGAGCCATCTCCCTGAACGGAAACTGTTCTACATAATTGGCTTAATTTTTATCATCCCGATGATGGCAGCGGTGGCTTTTTTTGCCTACTTAGGAGAGATCTCACTGCAAGCCTGTCTACTTTTTGAAGGAATCGCGTTCTCGATTCTAACGACCAGTTCTAGTATCTTATGGGTGATGCACCGCCGATCGGAATGATTCTCTTCTTTAACTAAAACTAACCACAGGTGTTGACTTTCAGCCGAAGATGCTCAATCATTATTTGTCAGTTAGGCTTCCAGAGAACACTAACCTCAGACCAGTGTTCAACACTGTCGCTTAAATTAGGGGGGCAAAAATATTAACAGGAGGTGAAGCCTGGTTTCCGACACGTTGCTCAGCCGTTTTTCGGAAATCAGGAAATAGTGATGGGTGATATACTGCTTGACTTCCGACCCAAGGTCGGTCCTGATGACGTCCAAACTTTGCTGGCTGCTCTACCCGAGATCGGAAAAGACGATCACCTGACTATTGTGGTGGAGTGCACCGATGCCCACCAGGCTGACCGACTGTTGGCAATTCTCGAAGAGCATGGCTTTGATTATCAACCCCGCGGTGGGCATGAGGGAGAGTACAGTATTATCGCCAAGCGTTGCGACCGATAACGAAAAGTTACATTCTTGCATAAAAACTTTTAACTAAAGGTCATGCTCAGGGTGCAAATATGCTAAAATAAAAATGATAAAATAAAAATGCTAAAATAAAATACTAAATACTCCTGACTTTGTCAGTTTAAGGCCAGAAAGCCTTAAAAAACAAGGAATATTTCATATAAAGATGCGCAAATTGTACCCACATCCTCTACCAGGCGAATTCTCCTGCCTCTTCAACAGGCAGCATATTCTTCGGTGGGGAAATGCGTAATATTCTTAAAATTTTATTGGCATTATCACTTGGACGCATCTTCACCAAAAATCTTTGGCTATTTATCTCCATTTCTGTAAACAACAATGAACTCAAAGCTTCCTGAATTTGGGCTGGACTAATAAACAATTGATGTTCTTTCAGACGGAATTCTAAGGTCCTTTCGAGCAAGAAAGCCAGAAAACAAATAACAAAATGGCCTTTTATGCGCTTTTCAGTCCAATGAAAGATTGGACGTACT
>JABLXP010000015.1 GCA_013178045.1 Bacillota bacterium | reverse complement strand
CTATCAGTTCCCGAAACCCTTGCCGAACTTTTTTGCCACCGCGAGCGCCGTACAGCCGGGCCGAAAAAGATGTCACTATGGACAACAAATCCTGCAACAGCTCCGTGTATGCGTCTTCAGACTCTTTCTGCAAAGTGATCTCTATTTCTGCTGGATAAAAGTTCCATAATTTTATGATAGCAAAATAGTTAGGTACAGTCAATTATAGTACGGTTTCTTGAAGCTGTTACAAACATCCTTTTTTCGCATAATACGGGCGGAACACCCAACCGCTATCCAAGATAATGAGTCCAATAAGTACAGCAGTTGAAGGATGTTTTTGCAATTATTATAACCCATACATCGCTTTTATGAATTATAAATTATAATATGATTGATACTTAAAATTTTTTTTGTAAGCAAAGGAGGGAGCCTGAAAAACTCCCCCCAAAGGTCTCTGGAAATTTTGCTCAGCACGGTAAACAGCCGGTCAAAAGCAGCACGCCAGTCTTCCCCACCTTTAGCTTGGAAACGTGGAGAAAAGTACCATTTACTAGCCTCCAGCAGAACAATGTTGCTTCTAATCTTATACCTTGAAACGTTCTGTCTGTTCTTCCAGTTTTTTGGCCACCATCAAGATCTCCTGGGCGTTGGCGGCAATCTCTTCGGTGGTAGCTGAGAGTTCTTCAGCTGAGGCAGAGATCTCTTGCGCCGAAGCCGAAGTCTCTTCCGATACCGCACTGACGTTCTGGACCCGGTCCAGCACGATGTCTTTATTCTTCACGGTGCTGTCCATTTCCCCGTAAGTCGCCTCAAGCATGGGCGCGATGGCCGCTACTGATTCAAGGATATCGTCAAATGACTTGACGGTGTTTTCTACATTCTCCAGTTGCGCCACCACCTGCCGTTTTACTTCCTCCGAAGTAGCCACCACTTCATTGGTATCCGCGGCGATAGTGCCCAGCAGCGTCCTGATTTTATCAGAAGAAGCCCGAGACTGCTCGGCCAGCTTGCGGACTTCATCCGCCACCACGGCAAAGCCTCGCCCCGCTTCCCCGGCGCGCGCTGCCTCAATCGCTGCGTTCAGGGCCAGGAGGTTGGTCTGGTCAGCGATCCCGTTGATCACTTCCAGGATTTCGCCGACCTGATTTACGGAACCTCGCAAGCCAATCAGTTTCTCTGCCACCACCTGGAAGGCCTCGCGAACTTCTTTGATCGAGGCCACCAGGATATCCAGTTCTTTCTTGCCCACATCAGCCAGGCGCGATGTTTCTACGCTGTTGTCTTTAACACGACCCAGTTCGATATAGACCTTTTCCAGGCTGGAGGTTATGTTCCCAATCAGGCCCAGGATCTCCTGCAGGTGGCCCGCCTGTTCCGCGGCGCCCGCCGCCACCTGCTGGATGGCTCTGGCCACTTCGTTGGAAGAGGAAGCGATCTCTTCCGAAGCCGCGCTCAGGGTCTCAGAATTGCCGGCTAACGTTTTTGCCTCCCCCTTGAGACCGGCCAGCAGCGGTTTCAGGCTGGCCTGCAATTGGCCGATGGCCTGGACCAATTTCCCCACCTCATCACGCCGGTGGAGAAAATGCTCAGACACAGATTGGGTGAAATCGCCGCTGGCGATCAGACTTAAGTGGCCGACGGCCTGGGTTATAGGAATAGTAATCGTCCTGGCGATCACAAAGGTCAGCGCCAGCGCCGCAAAGATGATCACCAGGGACACCAGCAGCGCTGACTGTTTCAGGCCGGCGACCCGCTCCAGCACCTCGGCCCTGGGAACGTTGACCCCTACCGACCAGCCGGTGCTCTTGATGGGGGCGTAACCGATAACCATATCCAGACCCTGGTAGGTGTAGCTCGCCACGCCTTCCTCACCCTTGGCCATCTTGGCAATCACTGCGCCTATAGAAGAAAAAGACGGATCGGTCTTAGACTTCTCAATGTAGTTTTCCTGGGATTTAACCAGCTCGTTGTCTTTGTGGGCGATCATCTTACCGGTGCCGTCCACCACAAAAGCATAACCGGTTCGGCCGTAGGTAATGCTGGCCACCAGTTGACCGAGCCTTGTCCCATCCACCGTACCGGTCAACACCCCGGTTATCTCATTAGTGGCGTGGTGACGGACTGGCGAGGAAAAGATAAACACGACCGAACCATCGATCTTGCTGACAATCGTACTGGAAATAAACGATTTGCCCCCCAGAGCCGCCTTAAAGTAATCACGGTCGGCAATATTGGCCTTGCTGCCGTCGTGGTAAATTATCTCCCCGTTTTTGTCTGCTAGGCCCAACCGCTTGAATCCAAAGCTTTCTGCTCTTTTTAGTTCATCGCTCAGGGTCTGCAGCTTTTCCTCTAGGGTAGCCTCCCGGTCACCCGACTTACCACGAATAACGCTGGTGTTAGCCAGAGCTTCCACCACGTACAGCCGGGCCTGTAACCGGGTTTCCACAGTCTCAGCGGCCTGCTTGGCCAGCTTTTGCAGCGCCGTCACGGCCTCGTCTTCCAGCGCGCTTTTCGCTTGGTTGTAGCTCAATACGCCCAACACTGCACACCCAATCAGGACGATCAGTCCGAACAGTGCAGTCATCCTCATTTGCAGACTTCCATTAAGTTTTCCGATCATACTTGCTTCTAGTCGCCCCGCTCTTGACCGAACATTGGCCCGCGGGGAGACCTTGACCTCCTTCCCCAGATTCATCTGTCCAATTAAACACCGTTTCTGGGTAGATTTACTTTTAGTCACCCGCCCGCTTTCCAACCACAATTTCACCCTCTTTCTTTATTACTGGCGATCAACTTGATACGGCCGCCATCAAGGCGGCCGCGGAGAACAAACCCATCAACTTCAGCTCGCTTATCCCCCGGCAACCCGGCTGCCATATCCACGAGACGGACTTAGGCCCGCAGCTTTGCGCCCCCGCCTTTCGGCGGGTTTGCCTTTTCGAGAATTGAAATAGTCACTTTCAATATCTATTGTGGCATGTCTTGGTGAAGATTGTCAACTGAAACGGAGATTAGCGTTGAAATTCATCGAAATGCCATTTTTGACCAGTCTGTACGTCAGCCAGGCGTTAAATGTTTACGGCTTAAGAAGAACAATGGGGCCGCTAACGCGACCCTTCCGTAAATATTTCTTTGCTCAATTTTTGGATGGCTCTTTTTTCGATCCGACTGACGTATGAGCGGGAGATCCCCAGCATCTTGGCGATCTCCCGCTGGGTTTTGCGTAAGCCGTTGAACAACCCATAACGCAGCTCGAGCACATTGCGCTCTCGACTGTTCAAGCGTTTGACTTTATCCATCAAACTCCGTTCCTCGAACTGGGCTTCCACCACTTCGCTGACCACTTCCGCCTCCGTCCCCAGAACATCAATCAGCGTGATCTCATTGCCTTCCTTATCCATACCGATCGGGTCATACAGAGAAACTTCCCCGCGGCTTTTCTTCAACGTCCGCAGGTGCATCAAGATTTCATTCTCGATACACCGGGCGGCATAAGTAGCCAGCTTGGTACCTTTGCTCTGGTCATAGGTATTAATCGCTTTGATCAGTCCGATCGTCCCGATGGAGATCAAGTCATCGCTGTCTTCGCCGGTGCCGTCGAACTTTTTCATGACGTGGGCCACCAGGCGTAAATTGTGTTCGATGAGGACGTTACGCGCCTCTTCGTCTCCTTCTTCCAGACGTTTTAAGTAATACGTCTCTTCTTCTTCCGACAGGGGTTGGGGAAAAGTCTGATTGGTGATATAGGAAACCAGCAGGGCCAAACCTTTAAGCACCGAAACGGCGGTCAGAACCCACAGTTCCAAATTCACAGAGAATCCCCCTTCTCTTCGTGCGTGCTCTACATCATATGGGGTTCTCTGTGAATTTGTGCTTGTATCAATGCGGAATAGCCATGGTAATTAATACCAAGGCAAAAGACTGTCACAATTTTGATTTGGGTTTTGTACGTTTATACTGTTTATTGATATTTATCAATAAAAAAGCGGCGGAAAACGCGCATGGTCAATTCGTCTTTTGAATAAAGCAGCCAGTCACGCCGCAGCGCTTCACCAATAAAACGGAAAGCCCGGTCATCTAGTTTTACAGCACCTGGCGAAAACTCAAGGGCAATACGCTTCCCCTCCGACGCCAATGCCTGCGCCCGGTCTAGATAATTCTGCCAGTCAGGCTCCTCCACCTTCACCCGGTACCTGACATCTGCCTCCAGCACATCGGTATAACCGGTCACATACTTCAGGATTTCTCTTTCGTTGCAGTCACTCTCGACAGCCAAAGTGATTTCATCAGGACGTATTCGCCCACCGACGAGTTCGCTTTCTGACGGCTGGGCAGCTTCTACTGTACCGATCTCCTCCATCCGCTTGAGCAAAACAAAAGCGCGCGCCGCACACATTCCCGAAGAGCTGTCCAGCGCTACCCGCACCAACCATTTATTCCCCTGATTATTTGGTCCAACTGAGTCTGTCTGTCCCACGGGCCATTCAAGTTGGCCGAGCACCCGGTGATAATCGGCCGGCAGGCAGTCTTCGCGCCCTTTTTCCACATTTTCAATCAGGATGTGCAGCACATCTTTTGACTGGAGCAGCAGGCTGCAGATTTCCTGGTTTATCGCCACCCGGCCCTGCCTGATTTCCTCCAGAAAATTTTCCATTTTATGCCCGAACTCTGCTACCGGTTTACACCCCACACAAGCCGCCGAACCTTTCAAAGTGTGGGCAATTCTGAAGATTGCATCTATAGATTCAAGATCGCCCTCTTCCAGCCCCAAAAAAAGCTGTTCAAGCATGTCCAACTGCTCATGCGCCTCATGCAAAAACTCCCGCATCAGATCAAGCGCCATAATCCGTCCTCCCCACCACACTGGAGTCTAAAATCAAAGCAATTTTTCCACTGCCCAGAATGGCCACCCCGGTGAAAATTTTCAAGGAAGTTAACTGGGAAGGAAGATTCTTCAACACCACATCCTGCTCACCCTGTATCCCCGCCACAGCCAAAGCCACCCCTGACAACAGAATAACCAGGGTAAGCTCTGCTGTCTCTGCTGTCTCTGCTGTCTCTGCTGTCTCTGCTGTCTCTGCTGTCTCTGCTGTCTCTGCTGTCGGTGCTTCGCGACCAAGCAGCCGCTCAAGACGAATAACCGGGTATACGGTATCACGCAGCGCCACTACCTCCCGGCCTTTCAGACAGTGCAACTTTTCGAGCGGAATCTTAACAATCTCCTTGACTTCACTTACCGGCAATCCGTACAGACCACCACCGCATTGCAGCAATAAGACCCGCATGATGCTCATGGAGATGGGCAGTTCCAGGGTCACCTCCATCCCTTTTCCCCACTCGCTCTGCAGTCCCACTTTTCCTCCCAACCGTTCGACCGCATCCTGCACCACATCCATCCCGACCCCACGCCCGGAAACATGGCTGGCCACTTCCCGCGTGCTGAAACCAGGCGCAAATATGAGCTGCAGCGTATCTTCCAGCGTCATCCTCTCCATCTGCTCAGGCGAGATCAACCCACGCTGGAGCGCTTTGCGCTTAACTGCTGCCGGATCAATCCCTGCGCCATCGTCCTTCACGGTGATGATCACCCTTTCTCCTCGGCGTTCAGCCTTGAGCAACAGTTCGCCCCGGTCCGGCTTTCCACGCTGCCGTCTTTCCTCTGGCGCCTCTATTCCGTGGTCAATCGCGTTGCGGACAAGGTGCAGCATCGGTTCATAGAGGGCAGCGCTGACACTGCGGTCCACCGCCACCTCACCGCCCACAATTTTAAACTCGACTTTTTTATTCAGTTCTTGCCCCAATTCGCGTACCACCCGCCGGAATCGCTCAAACACAAAACTTATCGGCATGAGCCGCATTTCCATGACGATGTCCTGAATTCCCCAGCTCATGCGGTTAAGCGACGCCTGATATTCCTTAAACTCACGCAACAGTTCTGGTGGCAATCCTTTCTGTTCCAAACGCTTAATTAAATAGGTGATCCCATTAGTGGTGACGATGAGCTCTCCCGTCAGCGCCAGCAGACCGTCGATTTTTTCCTGTTCTACTCTGACCGTTGTGGAAAACTCTCCACTTTCTTTCTCTACTTCGCGGGAACGGAGAAACCCACCACCTTTGACTTTTTCTCCGGTTAAACAATCGCGCAAAAGCTGCTGACAATCAGCGATATACGCCTCCGCTTTGACTTCTAATTCCATGAAAAAATCGCCATCACTTGGGATCACGTGGATCTGGCTCAACCACCCTCTTTCTTCCATTCTTCGTATGTAAGGCCAAGCGTCACGGCCGGCCAGTTCGTAAGCTGATATCCTGAAGGTTCTGCCTTTTCTCTCCATATCAAGCTCCCTCACCGTTGCTGGGCCCGCCATTGCTGGCGCCAAACATCATACAGGCATTAATCAGTTCTGCCGGGCTGACCGGTTTGACCAGATACAGATCTGCCCCAGCATTGTACGCTTCCAGCCGGTCTTTTTGCCCGGCCTCGGTCGAAATCACAATAATCCCGACCTTCGCGCCCCGTTCACTCTTCCGGATCTCTTTCGCTAAATCATAACCATGCATCTTCGGCATATTCACGTCTGCCAGGACAACATCATAGTCGTTCTGGAAAAACTTTTCCAGCCCCTCATAGCCATTGTCCGCCAGGTCAACCTGGTGTCCTTCCTTGGTCAGAATGCTGGCATGATACGCCCGGACTGCACTCGAATCGTCCACAATGAGGACACGCGCCATATATCCTGGTGCCTCCCTTCTCTCATTTTTGGTAGATGATCGCATTCCTGAAGCGGGCAGGCTTAAACAAGGTGCTGATCCGGCTCATGGACTCTGAATGCCCCAGAAAAACGTAGCCCTTCGGCTCCAGCGCCTGGTAAAACTGCATGGCGACGCGGCGGCGCGAGAAGTCGTCAAAGTAGATGAGCACATTGCGGCAGAAAATCGCCTGAAACCCTTTCATATTCCTCATCGCAGCATCATCCATCAGGTTCAACTGGGCAAACTTTACATATTTCCTTACGGAAGGAGAAACAGCGTAATTTTCTCCCACCGTTGTGAAATATTTCTTGAAGTAGACGTCAGGCACCTGGCGCACAGCGTAATGGCTGTATATCCCTTTTTTGGCTCTGGCGAGCACCTCCGTATTGATATCCGTTGCCTCGATCTCCCACTGGACCTCTTCGCCTACCATCTCCTGCATTATGATCGCCAGGGTATAGGCTTCCTCGCCCGAAGAACAGCCCGCGCACCATAACCTGATCCGGCCCCTCTCCGCGGCTTCTGCCTTCCACATTGGGATAACTTCCTCAGCCAAACATTTCAGCTGGTCGTATTCACGAAAAAAATAGGTCTCGTTCACCGTAAGACTGTTGAGCAGTTCCTGCCACATCCGACCCGTGCGGTCAAACCGTAAGGCACCGAGGTACGCGGTAAAATCACTGAAGCCGTGTTTTTCCATCTGCTGGTCCACGCGTTTTTCTACGTAGTACAGTTTGTTATCCTCGTAGTAAATCCCAGACTCCCGGTAAATGTGTTCCCGCAATCGTTCAAATTCTGTCCTATTCATTGATACCCCTTTTTCTCCCCCGTCCTAAGTTTTTGCCAGCATCTCTGGGTAACCACGCAGGCGGGTCAGCACCCTTTCTATTATGTAGTCAATATACGGATGATTGAACCTGACTCGGCACTGTTCCACCAGCCTGGCGTCTGAGAGGTCGCCCGCTTCACCGAGGTATTCGAGCGCGGCCCCCACTACGTTCACGTCGCTGTCTAAACGCACAGTTTTCCGCAGCAACTCAAGGGCCAGGGGATTTTTGCTCCGGCCAAGTACATGGACAGTCATTACCCGGGTATCTCGGTCACTGTCCTGCAGCAGGGTTTCAAAGACCCGTGCCGAATACTCATCGCTCTTGCAGATCAAAACGTCAAAGGCAATGCTCCGCAGGCTCGCCTCTTCGCTGCTCAACAAAACTGCCACTTCCTCAATCACCTCTTCGGCCGGCAGCATGAGCAGCGCATTGGTCATCGCTTCTTTGACCACTGGGTCTTTCTCCCGCCTGAGCGCCTGCACCAGCACCCTGGCCGCGCCTGGTACATCAAGAATGCCCAGGCTGTTTACTGCCTCCAGGCGCTCGTCGGGCTCTTCAGCGTTTTCCAATATTTCAGCCAGCTCCTTAAAATCCGTCACCTTACCCCGCCTCCTATTTTTTTCTGGATGAGATCAGCAATGCGGTAACTGGGCGCCACCTCCGCCGCTCCGCCCCGGACTATCGCCGCCCGCGGCATGCCCCACACTACTGCCGTTTCTTCACTCTCGGCTACCGTCCAACCGCCGCGTCGCTTTAGTTCCACCATGGCGTCAGCCCCGTCATCACCCATGCCGGTTAAAAGAACCCCGATTGACTGTCGAGGATCAAAAGTTTCCATCAATGCGTGCATGGTCACGTTGACTGAAGGCCGGAATTGAGCATCTTCGGGCTTCGGCGAGAGATGACAGACCAGAGCTCTGCCTTCCCGCCTGAACAGCAGTTGCTGTCCGCCTGGCGCCACTACAGCGAGCCCATTGTGCAGCCTCATCCCTTCCTGGGCTTCGCGCACCAAAAAACCGCAGCACTGGTCTAACCGATTAGCCAGGCTGGTGGTAAAACGCGGCGGCATGTGCTGCACCACAACGATGCCCGCCGGCAGATCCCTGGAGAACGCCGGCAGGATGTCCTCTAACGTCCGCGGACCGCCCGTTGACACGCCGATCATTACCACCCAATCCAGGTCGATCGCCTTTGCTGACACCCTCTTGTTTTCACGAACATCTTTTCGCCGAGGCGCGCTTGCCATCCGCACTCTGGCCCTGGCCACCGCGCGCACCTTATTGATGATCTCTTCAGTCAGCTTGCCGATACCAAGGGAAATCGTTCCATCCGGCTTGGCCACAAAATCCACGGCGCCAAGGGCCAGTGCCTCCAGCGTTGTGATTGCCCCGGCCTGAGTCAGTGAGGAGATCATCAGCACTCTTGCCCGGGTGTTGGACGTGATGTAGTGCAGAGCGGTGAGTCCATCCATCCGGGGCATGTTAATGTCCAGAGTAACCACATCAGGCTGGAGGGCGATGGCCTTTTCCACTCCCTCTTGCCCGTCTCTGGCGACATCAACCACCTCAATGTCAGGTGCTTGCTCCAGCATCTGTTTTATTGTCAGCCGCATGAAGGCCGAGTCATCTACTACCAGCACCTTAATTCGCTTCATGCTACATCACTTCCGGCTGTCCATCTCCTGTTTCGCCTCTCCTTTTCCCCAGGAAAACACCTGTTGGTAGTCTAAGAGCATCACGTTCCGCTCGGCGCTAAACTTGGCTATCCCCGCGACAAAAGATTGAAGCCCTTCTTTAGCCAAAACCTGCGGCGGCTCTTCGATCTTGCTGATGCCGATCTTGGTCACCTCTTTTACCCCATCGACCAATATCCCCAGCAAGGATGAACCGTCTTCGCAGATTAAGATGCGCGCCTGCTCGTCCACCGCTCTTTCCTGATAGCCAAACTTCCGCCGCAGGTCGATCACCGAGACAATACTTCCCCGCAGGTTCAAAATCCCTCTCACAAAGTCCTGGGTCTTCGGCACAGCGGTTATCTGGCCCACCCTGATGATCTCGCGCACTTTATCTATCGGCAGGGCAAATTCTTCATGGCCGATAAAAAAGGTCACCAACTGCCGCTCTTCTTCCAAAATAAGCCGCCTGTTACCAGCGCTCTCCGCCGCGCTCTCGCTCTCCCATTCCTTCAAGAAGGTATCGTCCCGTAAAAGCTTGGCAGCGTCCAGGATGAAGATCATGCGTTCATCTGAGAGCCGACAGATGGCCGTAAACTCGTCACCCGCCTGCCTGACCATCGGTGGTACCGGCTCCAGCAAACGTTCGGGTACCCGCAGTACTTCAGCTACGCTGTCTACCACCAACCCAACCGCGTTTTTCCTCCCTCTCCCCACATAGGTCACCACAATTCTGCCGCTGTCGGTATCACCTTCGGCCAGCCCAAAGATTCTCCTCAGGCTGATCAAGGGCAAGATCCTCTCTCGCAACGACACCAATCCCTGCACATAAGGAGGCGCCTCAGGCACTGTGTTCCAGGTCTCTGGCAAATGAACCACCTCCTGCACCTCCGTGATGTCCAGGGCATATTCCTCGTTTCCCACCCGAAAGGTCAAAAGCTGACGTTCCTTTTCCTGGACCCGGCTTTCTCCTCCCGCGTTGGTCTTGAGAAACCCTCCATTGTCACGGCGGGTGGCAATCTGGCTGCCGCTTGAATCCGCATCCATAAGCATCCGGTCCACCTCGATAAGCAGAATAAGCTTTTCTCCATTTAGCCGGGCAACACTGGTCACATATCCGCCGGCGGTGTCCTGATCACGAAATTCTTCGATATCCTTGGCCGGGATATCAACAACACCATCCACCCGGTCGACCACATAACCCGCGCGTCTGCCATCAACATTGACCACGATCACCCGGTTGCTCTCATCGTTGACCGTGCCTTTGATCCCCAACCGCAGCGTGGTATCGTAGACAGGCAGAATATTCCCCCGGAGGTTGGCAAGCCCCCGCATATAGGGGGGCGTCAAAGGCACTTTGATGATTTCAGGCACCCGGATAATTTCCTGCAAGAAATCTATGGCTAGGCCATAGCATCCATCACCCAAACGAAACATTACATACTGGCCAAGATTTTCTGCCGTCGCGCTGGCTGCCGCCACGTTCTTTACCTCCTCACTTTTCAATTTTTCTCAACCCTGCTGCAGCTCATCGGCCAGGGCCGCGATCTCTTCGATCGCTCGCGCCAGTTCTTTCATGCCTTCGGCCTGCTGACGGCCGGCCGCCGCCGCCTCTTCCGCCGCTTTGCTGGCTTCCTGAGCTGCCACCGCGATCTGCTCTACTCCTTTAGCCGCCTCTTCTACCCTGAGCAAACTTTCGTCTGCCTGCTTTTTGACCGTCTGAACCCCCTCTAGCACCGCGCGCATATCCGCCTCGATAACCTCAAGGTCCCCCACCGTTTTTCTGGCTTTTTCCGTTTCCTTCTGCAAATCCTCACCAATGTCGGTTATATCGCGGAGCACGTTCAAGATCATTTCCTGGATCGCTTTGACCATTTCTTTGATCTGTTCCGCGTTGCGGGCACTCTCCTGAGCAAGGTTACGGATATCAGACGCCACCACCGCAAACCCTTTGCCGTATTCGCCGGCCCTGGCCGCCTCGACGGCGCCGCTTACCGCCAGCATGTTGGTCTGGATGCTCACACTGGCAATGGTATCTACAATCTTGTCAATCTGGCGAGCGTTTCGTTCCAACTGATTAATTTTATGAGCGTTTTCCATGTTATTAGCCGCTGCCCGCCTGATCCCGGCAATGAGTTCGTTTACTTTATTCTTGTTCGCGGCCAGCAAATCACTCAGTTCCTGTGTCGCTAACAGCGACTTCTCTGCTTCTCTGGCGATCACGCCCATGGACTTTTCAATCTGCTTGATGGCGCTGGCAGATTCTTCTGAGGCGGATGCCTGGTCTTCCGCCGACTTGGCGATCTGGTTAATTGCCGCATTGATCTCCTCGCTGGAGCGGCTGACTTCCTCGATGGCTGAAGATAGCTCCTCTGCCGCCGCCGCCATCCCCTCCGCCGATTTCACCAAATCAGTCGACCTCTTGAGTTCATCAGCCAGATCTGCTAAACTACTACTGTTGCTACTGATTTCGGCCAGTGCCCGGGCTTGCTGCTCTACACTCTGTAAGGCTTGTTCTGTGGCACTGGCCTGCTCTTCAGCCGTGGCCGCGATCTGTTCGCTCCCCTTCTGGAACTCGGCCACCGCTTTTTCCACCTCACTCACCAGTTGTTCGATCCGGACTGCCCCCTCGTCTACGCTGGCAATGGATACGGCAATCTTTTTCAATTCTTCCGTGATGACTTTGCCCTTTTCGGTTTCTCCTCTGGCAACCTCTGCTGCTTTGTTTATGGCTTCGGCCACTGTTCGCACATACTCCTGCACAGTGCCGACTATTTTTCTGATATCGCCGGCCGCTTTCTCCGAAGTTTCTGCCAGAGTTCTCACCTCATCCGCCACGACCGCAAACCCACGGCCGTGTTCACCCGCCCGCGCCGCTTCAATCGCTGCGTTCAGAGCCAGCAGATTGGTCTGGTCGGCTATTCTGACCACGGTCTGCACGATTTCGCCGATCCTGGTTGCCTCCTCTTCCAACTGTGCCACCAGCCGTGCTGACTCTTCACTGCGGGCAGCGCTTGTGTCCACTCCCTCGATCAGCACCTCAATATCCTTCGTGGTGTAGGCGATCACGTTTTTTATCGCGGCACATTTGGCCAGAGACTCACGCGCGCTCTTTGTTGAGACGCTCGCGGCTTCGCCGATCACCTTGATGGCGGCCAACGATTGCTGGGTCGCCCCGCTCGCCTCCTGCGCCCCACTGGCGATCTGCTCCATGGCGCTTCTCAGTTCCTCGACGGCACTTGAAGCCTGCTCTACACCAGAAGCCAGCTCTTCGGTCGCGGTGGCAATCCGCTCCGCGATCTGCTGCTGTTTGGCATACGTTCGGGCCTGGCGGCGCTTTGCCTCTGCCTCCGCCTGTCTTCTGACCCTGAGATCGGCCACTTCCTCGCCACTGTTTCTTCGGCTGCCCTCTGGCAGGGGTTCAAGAGTTTTTTTGGACTGCAGTGTCATCTTGCTGAAGGTCCCTCCTTAAATTTCCTTAAATTATTGGTTTATGCTAATTTGTTTTAGCCAACAACCTGCACCTAGTTTACAGATACTGGCGTTAACAACTTGTTGCTCTCCGCTGTCTCTTTTAAGTTTTCTAGATTCATTTCCACCAGGCACCACACCAGGCTGCTGTCCAGTTTTCTGCTATAAGCTTCCTCTAACATTAAGTCTAACGCTTTTTTGACCGGCAGCGCTCCCCGGTAGGGACGCGGGCTGATCAGGGCCGAAAACACATCGGCTACAGCCAGCAACCGTCCACCTGGACATATCTCCTTGCCTTTCAGGCCAGCCGGATAGCCCGTCCCGTCCAGCCTTTCATGGTGTTGGACACAGGCTCTGATCAATTCAGGCGGGTACGCATACTTAAGCAAAATATCGCCGGTGTATCTAACATGCTGCTCCACAGTTTTGCGTTCACCAGGGGTGAAGATCTTCGTGCTATGCAAAATGCTGCGCGGTAAGTTGATTTTACCGATGTCGTGCAGCGTTCCCGCTTCACGTAGCCAGCCGCACTGGTCTTGCCAGCCCAGCTCGTTCGCCATCTGCCAGCACAGCTCACCGACCTTCAGGCTGTGATTCGCCGTGGTTTCATCAACCGCTCTGAGGTATTCGAAAAGCGCCTGGGTTCTGGGGAATAAGAACCTGCTGCCAACTCCCATGTCTTCGTCCCACTCCTTGCCAGAAGATATATATATAATATATATATATTTTTATTACAAATTTTTAAATATTTTAAATTGTTTTTTTTTTTTTTCTGAATATTTTCTTCGATAATAAAAGAAGAACGTCTTCAGTCTGTACCGGTCTTAAGCGTTCCTCCCAAAATCACCTGAATTGTATTCAGGCATGCTGTTTCTTTTATATCTGCCTGGAACAACGACACCCTTTGAACCTTACGGCGATCTGTTGATACTATTTGACGAAACGCTCTGAAACTTCGGCCTTGATCACACTTGCAGCAGGGTTTATTACCCCCTCTGCCGAACTAGAGGCAAGGAAAGCACAGCACCTTCACCATCTGCAGGCCTCGCTTGTCTCCCGTAGTGCCTTGCCATCCTCTTTGTTTCAGTTATCATGGATCCCTTCAGCTAATTTCTAACTCTGGAATTATTCACTTTTTTTTCATAACACAAACGATAACATAAATAAGGGGGTAAAAATTAATGGACTCGCATTTTCTTTTAACCTGAATCCGTGAACTAATAACACAAAAAGGCTCGATAATGAAAGAAAAATATCGTAATATATAGGATATAAGGCAATAATCGCCATTATAAATCTTCATCTGTGAGGTATCGAAAATGAAAAAATTTATTATCGAGCAATCAAACGAAGATCTCATCCCAGTTTCCGGACTTGCCCTTGTTGGCAGTTTGCTTAATAAGACCAATCTAAAACTGCGTCTCAATAAAACCACGGTTAAAGGTGCACTCACTAAAATATTGAAGTAGAGACCTATTGGACTTCGCTGCCTGATCCCGAGGAAGAGATCATCAGGCTGTACCATGAACACGGCATCTGTGAACAATACCACAGCGAGATCAAGACTGAGCTGGATTTAGAAAAGCTGCCCCGTGGCAAATTTGCCACCAATGATCTGATTCTGCATCTAGGAATTTTAGCTTATAACCTCTTGCGAATAATTGGACAAATGACAGTAAATTTACCCCATGGATTGGTTCCACTCCGTAAAAAAGCTCAGCGGCGGCGGATTCGGACAGTCATCCAGAATGTGATTACCATTGCACCGCAACTTGTTAAGCATGCGCGACAATCCTTGCTGCGTTTTGGTAAACACAGTCCCTGGCTCAAAACATTCCAGGGAATCTATGGAGTTATCTAAATTGAAGCGATTGAACGCTCATTGAATTCGCTCCAAACTCGGCATCCTAATTGCCAAGAATAATTTTGGCAATTAAATTGGTATACCCATTTTTAAGCCAAAGATTAGGCTTCGGGAACGAGGGGAGACTTTATAATGAAGAAAGTATGTCAGTAGCTGGGTTTAGAAGAAAATAATCCCCTCAATTACCTTTTACTTGGCATTAACTGGATATGCATGATTGTTTTTCACGGATTCAGGTTTTAATTTTTACAGCATAAAAATAGCACAGCACCTTGCCGCGACACAAAATTCATATAACGGCATCAGCAGGCAAAAATTTTGAATATCGACGTTTTGTATAATTTTTGACTTTTTATCGTAAATTTTTACATTTTGTCAATATAAAACTTGATTGTTTTAGTTATGTATATTTAAGGAGGAACAAGTCCAATATGAATACATCCTTAGGCAGCCGGCTCAAATATTACCGTCAGCGGTGCAACTTGACCTTATCCGACGTGGAAAAAATCACCGGCCTTCACGTATCCACCATTTCCAGTTATGAAAGAGGGACGAGAGAACCTTCCAACAGCACATTGCGCCTTTTAGCTGACGCCTACAAGGTCAATGTGGCTTTTTTATTTTTAAACGAAGAAGAACTGGCTGAACTGCTATCACTCAACCAGCCTGCTCCGACATACAGGGACAGCTTGCGTCCCGATATTCAAGATCTTTTGCCAGTCCTGGCTAAATTAAAACCGCAATCGGTCAAGATGCTCCGTAAATTCCTCACATCTCTCCTGTCCGCTGAGGAGTGAAAAACAAGCGTTGACCAGCAGTTATGTCACTGACCCGCTGTACAGATCAAGGACAAAGGAGCGGTTGTATCTGGGCATTGGACTGTTTTCCACCACATGGATTTTACTGCCATCGACCCTGAGCTTAACCTCTGCCTTCCGCCTGGTGATCCCGGCAGAAAGACCGTCGATCAAGCGAAAGAACCGATACATCGGCAAAAGGTAAGCCGGAAAATCACCAGGCAGACCTTCTTCCGCATGGTGGTGATACTCGATCAGGACTACCGTATTCGGGTTTAAATTGTAGATACCTCTGGCCAGGGCAGCACCCCGGGCAGCGTGAAGATAACCAGGTTCAAAGACTTCCTCCGGCCGGACCAGGTCACCGACTTTCAAATCAGGCTGTACCTTGCCAAGGTCGTGGAAAATGGCGGCATTTACCAATACTTCTTTCTCAAGGCCTGGCAGCTCCATGAGCCCCTGCTGGAAGGTATCAGCCAGCAGCTTCAAGATGTTGATCACGTGCCGGTAGACTCCCTGGGAAATAACCCCGGTGATCCTGATCTTCTCACTGGCAGCATCGTATTCGTCCATGTACTCCACGACCGAACGGAGTCTGGCGGCAACCCGCAGGTCAGGCATCAATACCGCCAACGCCAGTTCCGCCTCATCTCTGGACTGCGCGAGCGTCTTCATCAGGTTATGCTCACTGGTTATATCGACGAAAATCAGAACTTTTCTTTTTCCGTTTACAGTACGACCAGCAATCTCGCGTACATAAACGTGGTATTTGCGCCCGTTTTTCCCTTCAAGTAAAGGTTGCACCTTTGGCATTACGATCGACTTCAGGCCATCGCTGGACACCTCCTGGCCGCCTATGATCTTCTTGGCCAAGGTATTGGCATAAACGATTTGCTCGTCTTCTGAAAACAAAACGATCCCCAGTGGGACCAATTCGACCAGTTCCACAAAAAATTTCTCAGTCAACTGGTGTCTGGCGATCTCCTCGTCCCGCTGCTTGGCTAATTCTTCCATCAAACCAGCTGTTGAGAGCAGGTAACCAGCCCGATCCTGGGCAGAAATAAAATAAGGCAAAGCCCGGTGCTGCCTGGTAAACCATTGTCTGATCTGCTCACAGTCCAAAGCCGGGTCCACGTGGTCACTTTCCACCAATGGCTGATAGATATCTCTGGCGCGCAATGTTTGCCCTTCCCCGGTCATTGTCCCTCTCAGCACATCTATTGCTTCAATCCAACCAAGTGGTTCGCCTGACTCCGCCCGCACCAGAACCACCGGGTTGTTCTTCTCCAACATCACGCGCGCGAGCTCAGTCAAGGTCATATTTTCGTTTACTTCCTGGAGTACAGCATGCTCCTTTCTGCTCCATGTTTCCTCGGGGCCTTGCGTCGGCATGATTTCCATTACGGCTCCCTCCCATATCAATTATATTAGTTCGACACAGACCACCCGGTTTTTTCCTTCTTTTTTCGCGGTGTACATGGCCTCGTCAGCCCGGGCGATCAGCTCGTTTACACTGGGGGTGGTGCCCGTGCCGCTGTATTCCACAGCCCCGATACTGACCGTAACCGTTAAGTCAGCAGTAGGTAGGAAGCGCTGCCCTTCAATCTGGGTTCTGATTCTCTCCAGGGCAATCTGAGCTTTGCTCAAACCGGTCTCTGGCAGGATGATGACAAATTCTTCGCCGCCGTACCTTACTACTTTATCCATCGCCCGCAGCGCTTTTTTGATTACGCCAGCCGCAGCCCGCAGCACTTCATCACCCACCGCATGGCCGAACTGGTCATTGATGTCCTTGAAGTTGTCCAGGTCGAGCATCGCTACCACCAAAGGCTTGCCCTTTTCCTGGGCCGCTTTGAGCAGGCGGTTCAATATGTTGTATAAGGCCAGACGGTTATAAAGGCCGGTCAGCAGATCACGCTCCAGCTGATCCTTCAACTGGAGCAAGAGGGAATCGAGCACCACCAAGATCTGCGCCAAGAACTCGGTGGCCCGGTCAATGTACACCCACTGAATGGCATCAACGTCCCGTCTTATCCCCATAACCTCCCGGAACGCCCGGGTATGGATGTCCAGAATGTTCGCCGCCTGGAGCTCTTTATCTTCCAACCCCTCAACCAGGTCCTCGTACGCTTTCAGCAACACCCCTTCGGCCCCGCCAGCGCAAACATACTCCTCCAAATGATTCTTATAAATGGTGTAATAGGTCTCCAGGTTCATTCTTACACCTCCTCGCCACCAAAACACTGGCGTCATCTTCCGGAATCCCATATTCTTCCAAGATCTGGGCGGTGATCTGCTGTCCCTCGCTGTCCCAAAACCAGCGCCGGCCATCGGCTGGCACAAAGGTGCGCCTGATCCCATCAGAACAAACAATGATCCCTTCAGCCCCCTGGACCTGGCGCACCAGTGGCACCAGTTTCCTTCCGCCCACTACTCCAGTCTGTCCTTTTAAAAGCTCCCAGCCGCTACCGGTGTTCCACCAACCCCGGATGTTGCCTACCATGACGAAACGCAAAGAACTGTCGATTAATGAGCCCAGGAAAAGAGCACAGCCCCTGGTCCGACTGGCACTTTGCTCGATCTGATTGAAAGCAAATGTTATGTCTGCGGGGTGGGCAAGCAAGATCCTCTGCAGAGCTTCCGCGCTCCGGTAAGCATCCTTCCCATGGCCCAGCACGTCGATCAAGGCGAAAACAAGTCCTTCCGCTCCCCGATAGGCATGACACAAATCCCCGCCCACCGGCAACCCTGACCGCGGCCGCCAACAGGACCAGATCTGCCATCCCTGGCCTTCCGCGGTCCACCAGGAGATCCTCAAATCTTGCGCCTCCTTTTTTCGGCGATGACTACTGTGCCATAACCGGCTACCGAATATATCTCAAAGGCATCCATCAAGCGTTTAACGCCGGGCAGGCCAATTCCTAAGCTGCGCTCGTAAGTTGTATAACCCCTGGTCATTACCAGTTCCACATCTGGAATGCCAGGGCCACGGTCCACCGCGATTACTTCCAGGCACAGATTGTTTTTATCCTCTTGCCGTCGCCTGGTCAAGATCCGGCCTTCCCTGGCATAGCGGTAAATATTGCGGGCTAATTCTGAAACCGCGGTAGCAATTTTGGCCGTGTCAGCCAGAGAAAAACCAGTTTCCTGGGCAAGTTGCTTGACCATATGACGCGCTACCGCTATATCTCCTTCCTTCACCACCCGGACCACCATATCGAACTCCCCGGCCGCATTATTTAAGTAGGCATCTATTTTCTCTTTGGCCAACACTGCCCCCACCTACCACCCGCTGGCAAGGACCAAGGCGTGTTCCAAGTCACGGGCGATGACAAGCTCTGACAGACTGACTCCCATTTGCGCCAATGTTAACGCCACCGGCGGCTGAAGGCCACACAAGATCGTGCGACAGCCCATAAGGCGAGCCATCGCCGCCGTTTCTGAAAGCGTATATGAGATATAGCTGTCGATCACCTCAACCATCCGCACATCCAGGATGATCGCCTTTGCCCTTGTACGCTCGATTTCTGCTGTCAATTGCGCCTGCAGCCGATTGACCGTGCTGTCATCCAGGTCGATCTGAATCGGCACCAGCAGGTAATCGGCCACCTGCAGAATAGGCACTACCGCCTCATCAATAATCTTCGACATTGGCATCTTCGCTCCCCGCTTCACTGCCGGCCAGGCTTACTGCCAGCTGTTTGCGTCTTTTCTTTTCTTCCATAGTTATGGCTATTCCCTGCCGCAGGGCATCCTCTAAATCGCGAGCAATGGACACCATCCGGAAATTCAGCCCCAGTTTGACCAGGGTGTGTGCCACGTCTGGCTTAATGCCGGTGAGAATCACTTCCGTCCCCAGAAACTTGATCGCGCTGAACATCTCGATCAGGAACTCACCGACAGCCGTGTCAATCATTGAGACCCCGGTCACGTCGACCAGCACGACCTTGGACCGCGAAGAGCTCACCCGGTGCAGCAACTTCTCCGCGATATCCTGGGCCCGCTGGTTATCAATGTTCCCGATCATCGCCACCAGCAGGATGTCCTGCCAGATGCGAATGATGGGGGTAGCCAGCTCAGAGAGCATCTGCCGCAGCTGGTTTAAGGCAGTTAGATTTTCCCGCCGCATCTGCCCCAAGACCTTAACTGCTGCCTGGAGCAGATCCGTAACCGGTAATGAAGGCAGCTCGTCTGACAGCTTGACTATTCCAGCCACCACGTTTTCCTCCTCTAAATCTTCCAGGAGGGCCCGCAGTGCTGCCATGAGGTTGTCCGTTGCCGCCTCTCCGGCTGAAACAGCCGCTAATACCTTGCGCCACAGGTCTCGCTGCCGGTTATCATCCGTCATTTCACTGATAATTGCGTTGATTCGAGTATTATCCATATGCTTCCCCCCAATATATCATGTCGCCTATGGTGATAGAATAGAAATATATCACTTAGAAAATTTTAAAATAAACAACCCAGTTAAATCAATAATCATCAGTTAGATCAATAATCAGATAATAATGATCAACCGCACAGCAATAGTTAGCTAAAAAAGCTGGCTGGCCGCTAAATTCACTTTATTCTTCTAAGATGAGCGGTCTCCATCTGCAATACATCGACTTTAGCCTCGATACGTTCCAGTGCAGCGATAATGCGATCATTTATGCTGCTCTGCGTCTCCCGCGCGTCGAACAAGGCGCGGACCTTCTCTATGACTTCGTTCTCCAGTCTTGCTTCCAGCTTTATTAAGCGGTCCCCGAGTACTTCCTGGCCTTCTTCCAGCTTCGTTAAGCGGTCCCCGAGTACTTTCTGGCCTTCTTCCAGCTTCGTTAAGCGCTTCCCGAGTACTTCCTGGCCTTCTTCTAGCTTCGTTAAGCGCTCCCCGAGTACTTCCTGGCCTTCTTCCATTGCTGTTTGCTTCTTTTTAATCTCGGAAACATCCGCTTTCAGTTCAGCCTGGCCGTTTTCTAAATTACCCACTCTTGAATTAAGCGTCCGCAATTCACCAAGGATTTGTTTTAGGACTTCTTCCATTTTGCCGTTGCTCCTTTCAGAGAGTATGACAAAAAAGCATTAGAAACATGGACTATACCGACCCATAATTTCGGGGATTGACTTATTGGCTTGTTTTTAGTTTACTATTTTTTTACTTCAGCGTAAATTACTTGTTTCTGCAGGAATTTTTGTTACAAATACGGAAATATTTGAATAGAAAACTCTTCGTTGGAATAAATAAAATAATAGGTAACTGTTTTAAAATTATCTGGAGGTGTAGCAATTGAAGACGGCAAAAAAACTGGTGGCACCGCTGGCAGTTTTACTGGTTTTCATAGCCTTTCTGGTTGGTTGTGCCGTTTCCCGTCAGAACCAGCCAACAGTCCCGGTCCAACCAAGTGAACAAAAACCACCGGCGCCGTCAGCCCAAATCCCAACACCGAAAGCCAACGTCGCCGTGTATTATCTCAAGATGACCGAACGTGATGCCTATCTGGTTCGGGAAGTACATCAGGTTGAACCTGCGCCGGGTGTCGTTCAGGCCGCTTTGTATGAACTAATTAAGGGCACCCCGGTTACGCCAGGAGCAAAGCGGGTTCTGCCTCCGGAAACAAAAATTCTGGGTGTTAAAATTGATCAAGGTTTAGCAACCGTTAACTTTTCCGCCGAGGTGCTCAAGGCCAACGTCGGAGCGACCGGAGAAGCTCTAGGGATCACCAGCATCGTCAACACGTTGACTGAATTCCCCAATATTAAAAAAGTTTCTTTTTTGGTGGAGGGCAAGTTAGACGAGAGAGCTAAGGACTGGTGGGGACATGTAGGTCTGTACAAACAACCATTTAGCCGGAACTTGCAGGTTGTTCATGAACCAGCCATCTGGGTCACGGCGCCTGCTCCCGGGCAGGTCATCACCAGCCCGGTGGAAATCCGCGGCAGTGCCCGCGTCTTTGAAGGGACCGTAAATGCCCGCTTAAAAGACACCAGTGGTCGGATTCTGGCCCAGGGGTTTACCACGGCAACCCAGGGAGCCCCGGGGCGCGGAGATTTTCAGCTTAAACTCGACTTCAAACCGACTGGCCCGGGAAAAGGCCAGATCGAGGTGTCCTGGATCAGCCCCAAGGACGGCAGCGAACTGGACAAAGTGGTGGTGCCGGTAGAATGGCGCTAGCGGAGCGAGCCTCCGTGCTTATGGGCGGTTGCCATTATCCTCAGATAGGGGGAGTTGTCGCATCTGGCGGACAATTTCCCGGAAGACGGGGGCAGCACTCTTACCGCCAGTACTCCCTCCTTCCACCAGTACCGCTACTACCCACCGGGGTTGATCAAGAGGTGCATAGCCGGCAAACCAGGCATCAGTAATCTCGCGACCGGTGGGATTCTTACGCCCCGACTGAGCAGAACTGGTTTTGCCGGCACAGCCGCCGGGTACCCAGGCCGCTTGACCCGTTCCCCATTTGGTTACGGCCTCCAGCATCACCTGCAGTTGGCGTGCGGTTGCGGGGCTGATTACCCTCTCTTTACTGGCAGAAGGATATTTGCTAACTGTTTGCCCGTGCGAGTCCAAAACAGCCTTAACCACCCGCGGGGGGGCATAGGTTCCTCCATCGGCAACGGTGGCCAACAGCGAAGCCACCTGCAGCGGAGTCAAACGAACCCCTTCCTGTCCGATCGACGCATTTCCTAACCGCCCCGGTTCGTGCGGTCCAATCTCAAAGTGTTCCCCTTGAGCAAGCGGGTAGCCAAGCAAGACATCCTGCCCTAAGCCAAACTTTTCGGCAAAAGCCAGCAGACGATCGCGCCCTAACCGCAGTCCTAGCTCAATGAAAACCGGATTACACGAGACAGCCATAGCCTCCAGTAAAGTCAGATTTCCGTGTCCGGTTCTCTTCAAGCAGGGGATGGCCAGCTTCTCATTGAAGCAATATTTACCACTACAGTAAAAGTGTTCGTCGAGCTTTGTTATTCCCTCCTCCAGGGCCGCCGCCGCCACCACCAGTTTGAAGATTGAACCAGGGTAATACAAGTTCAACGCCCGGTTGCGAAACTCGCTGGCCCCTTCCTCGCGGAGGTATTTGGCCACTTCATTCTGATTAAAGTTCGGCCGACTGGCCATCGCCAGGACATCTCGCGTGTCAATGTCCAAAACCACCACCGCGCCGCACGGTACCCGTTCATCCATCACCTTTTCCACAATGGTTTGCACGTCGCGGTCCAGGGTCAGCACCACATGATGACGGGTTCCTTCACGCGGGCTTTCTGTTTTGGCGCGCAAGTTAAGACCGGCGATCGGCTGGCCGGTGGCATCGACCAGCGCGGCGACCGATGCGGCATCATCCACTCCCCGCAACTCACTTTCGTAAATACTTTCAATCCCTTTTTGACCGATAGTGTCCCCTAACCGGTACGCACGCGGCTTACCGGTTTGGTCTAATACAGCCCATTGCTGCGGGGTGATCTGCCCGACGTGGCCGACCAGGTGCGTGGCCAGAGAGTGCGGCCCATATCGCATCTTCAGCGGCAACACATACACCCCGGACAGGTGTAAGGCCTTCACCCGCTCAAGTTCCTCCCGGCTCAGTCGCGTTTTCAGGACGAACGGGGCGGTATTGACCCGCTGACCGCCGCTTCTGGCCGGCAGTTCAGCCAAACAGGACAATTTGTCGGGCGGCAAATCGAGAACCTTCTCCAGGGAGGTAACGGTCTCATTGATGTCCGACATCAGTGACGGAAAGACTACCACCCCGGGCTGCTCAGAAACATCAGTCAGGCTGCGCCCCTGCCGATCAAGTATATCACCCCGCGGGTATTCTTCCAGGATTACGGTTTGACTGCGTAGGTTCACCGCCTGACGCGCCAGTTGCTTCCCCTGGACCAGCTGTAAATAACCCAGGCGGCCAGCCCAAATCAACCAGACAAAAGAAAATAAGAAAAGCAGACTGGTGATCCGCCGCTCTCTCCGTAGTACAAACACGGTACCTCACCTCTGGCCAGTCAAGTATCTATAGACTGAGCCAAAGCGAATATTTTTATACCGTGCCCTGATCAATAATCTTAATTGTTCTGGGGAAAGAATCCAGCAGGGTGATCACTTCCGCCCGCGTGTCTGGGGTTACCCAGATCACCACCCGTCCCAGACGGCGGTCAAGGGTGGTCACCAGACCCAAACCATCAGTTGCTTCCAGCACGCGGTTGAGAAAATCGATATCGTGGGGGTAGACCTCAAGCAGGATGCGAAACCGTGGGTCGTGGCTTAAGGGATCAATCCGCACCGGCCCCATCTCCCTTTTCGCCCATCACTCGGGGTCGCCTGAGCAGGTCAAAGGCCTCTACTGGCTGGTCAACCCGGATCTGCACCAGTTGCTGCGGATGAGGCGCTGCCTCAATCGCCTGACCGTCGAGGTCATACAACTCGGTAAGCAGTTGCGTAAAGAGAGCCGTCCGCGGTCCCACCACCTCGATTTCCTCTCCCCGCGCAAAATGCCCCCGCTGCTCCACAACAGCCAGTCGGGTCACGGGATTATACTCCCGGACCAAGCCGATGAAATCATAGGTGCGCCGGTAAGAACTGTTACCGTAGATCTGATCCTGTGCCGTCGGCTTACCAAACAAAAACCCGGTGGTGTAATCCCGGTGGCTGACCTTGTCCAACTCAGCCATCCAGGCTGGGTTAAGCTGAAACTGGTCGGGATCAGGCCAGCAAGCATCGATCGCCTGCCGATATGCCCGCACCACGGTCGCCACATAATGGACGCTTTTCATCCGTCCCTCGATTTTAAAACTATCCACGCCCGCCTTAATCAGTTCAGGCAGGTAAGGCAGGAGGCAGAGGTCGCGGGAATTGAAGATGTATGTCCCCCGTTCATCCTCGATTACTGGATAAAACTGACCCGGTCTCTTTTCTTCCACCAGGGCATAGCGCCAGCGGCAGGGGTGGGCGCACTCCCCGCGATTGGCATCCCGACCCGCCAGATAGTTGCTGAGCAAGCAGCGGCCGGAATAAGCAATGCACATCGCGCCGTGGACAAAGACCTCCAGTTCCACAGTGGTATGGACGCGAATTTCTTTGATCTCGGGCAAAGAGAGCTCCCGAGCCAGGACAATCCTTTTAACTCCGTGTTCTGCCCAGAATTGAGCGCTCGCCCAGTTGACGTTGTTCGCCTGAGTGCTCAGGTGCAGGGGCAGATCGGGAACTGTTTCCTGGGCGATCTTGATCACCCCCGGGTCAGACACCAGGAGCGCGTCTGCCCCAATTTTGCGGAGGGTTTCCAGGTAACTGGGCAGTGCGTTCAGGTCAGCGTTATGCGGAAAAATATTGACCGTGACGTAAACGCGCACACCCCGTTCATGGGCGAACTGAATTCCTTCCTTCATCTCGGCAATTTCGAAGTTATCTGCAAAAGCCCGCAGTCCAAAACTCTTGCCGCCGAGATATACAGCATCCGCACCGTACCTGACTGCCATCTGGAGTTTTTCCAGGTTGCCGGCCGGGGCCAGCAGTTCTGGTTTGCGCATTGAGCCATCCCCGCTTCCCGTAAGCTAATCGCCACCCCATCACCCAATTCAGGGGTAATAGCCGTAGCGCTGTCTGGCCACGTTGTGCTCGGCCAGGCTGGTCGTAAACTCGTGCGTTCCGTCATTGCGCGAGACGTAATAAAGGTAATTGTGGTTGGTTGGGTTTAAAGCCGCCTTGAGTGAATCTTCCCCAGGGGATGCGATCGGTCCCGGCGGCAGGCCGGTATGCCGGTAGGTGTTGTAGGAAGAATCTACCTCCAAGTCCCGATACAGCACCCGCTCCCGGTGTTCACCCAGGGCGTACAGGATCGTGGCGTCAACCTGGAGAGGCATCCCCAGCCGCAGGCGGTTGTACAGCACCCCGGCGATGATCGGCCGTTCTTCACTGACCTTGGCCTCCTTTTCAATCAAGGAAGCCAGGGTTACCCACTCTCTAACCGACAGGTTACGTTCCCGGGCCTGGGCGCGTAGTTCGGGCGTAGCCACCTGGTCAAACCTTTTCAGCATCATCCGCACGATCTCCCGCTCACTCGTCCCGCGCGTGATCTGATACGTCGACGGAAACAAAAAGCCCTCTAACTGATTTTCTCCCGGTGATACCCCGTCGAGGAAATCAAAATCATAACTGTCCTTGGTGGCAGCCAGAAATTTTTCCCGGTCTACAAATCCCTTCTGGGCCAGTAAGTCGGCGATCTGCTTAATGGTGTAGCCCTCGGGGATGGTGAACGAATATGTCCGTACCTCCCCCCGCACCAGTTTGTCCACGATTTGCGGGAGGGACATCTGGGGAGACAGGGTATATTCTCCCGCTTGCAAACGGTAATCAACCTTCCGGTACTTGGTGTAAATATAGAAAAAAGTGGTGTTGCGGATCAGCCCTTGTTCGTACAACATTTGTCCAATCTTTACTGTTGAAGCCTGAGGGGGAATATTGACCACGACCGGTTCTCCGGCGGCGGGATTGACCGGCGCCAGCAAAACGCTGGTTTGTCGGGTAACGACCACGACGGCCAAGAGCAGCAGCAAAACCCCGACCAGTAAAAGACGTCTGGTCGGGGTAATTGCCTCCTGCCACCGGTGCCAGAAGCGGAGCTTGTCTAACTTAAGGCTATCCATCGCTCACCCATCCTTAGCGCCAATCCGATCTGGAACACTGGGCGCTGTAACCCTTCAATAGACCTAAACATATTATACTATCGGCATCAGGTATATGCAACTAATCGCCAATTGATAGGAGGTAGCTTGATGGTTTTTGCGCTGATCATGGCTGGCGGATGTGGCACCAGATTTTGGCCGATCAGCCGGACGCAAACCCCCAAACAGTTCTTAAGCATCCTTGGTCCGGCAACAATGCTTCAGTCCACTGTGGCCCGCCTCGACCCTCTGGTTGAATTGAAGAATATATTCGTGAGCACCAACCGAACTTACCACCCCCTTGTTGCTCGCCAACTGCCAGCCCTACCACAGGAAAATATCATTACCGAGCCAGCGAACCGGGAGACCGCCGCCTGTATCGCTCTTGCGGCGATCAAACTCGCGCAACTTGATCCCGAGGCGGTGATGGTCGTTCTTCCCTCAGATCATCACGTCCAGGATCAAGGCCGTTTCCTGGCCCTCATCCAGTCGGGCATCAATCTGGCCCGCCAGACAAATGGCCTGATCACCCTGGGAATCCAACCCACGCGCCCAGAAACCGGCTACGGTTACATCTGCCTGGGAGAGCGCTATACGGCCGCAGACGGACAAACATATTACTCCGTAAACCGTTTTACCGAAAAACCATCAATCGCTAAGGCTCGAGAATTTTTATCCACTGGCTACTATTTATGGAACAGTGGTATTTTTATTTGGCGGATCCCGGTTATTCTCGGAGCATTTCGCCGCTACTTACCCCGTACCTTTAATAGCTTACAAGTAGTGCAGTCCCATCTGGGCACTCCCCAGGAAGCAGAGGTGCTTGAGCGAGAATACCCCACCTGGGATAAGGTTTCCATCGATTACGGCATCATGGAAAAAGCCGATGAGGTTTACGTCATCCCGGCTGACTTCGGCTGGGATGATGTGGGGAGCTGGACCGCTCTCCCCCGCGTTCTACCGACAGACGCCGCGGGTAATTTGATTGAAAGCAATCACTTTGGCATCGATACAACCAATAGCATTATTGTCGCTCCCAATCACCTGGTCGCCACCCTGGGGATTGACAATTTGATTATCGTGGTTACCCCGGACGCTGTTTTGGTGTGTGATAAAAACCGCGATCAGGAATTAAAAGCCTTGCTGAACCGGATCTCAACAGAATACTTTAACAGCGAGTTGCTGTGAAAATGACCGCCGGCCGGGAAAGAGATAGACCGCCATAGAGAATTCGGCGGTCTATTTTTTACAATTAAAAGCGAATCGTCATCGAAGGCGGACGATTTTGCTTGGTCGATGGCGCTCCACTGTTTGGCCGACCCCGCCGGCGGGAGGAAACTGCCCGCGAAGTTGGCGGTGTCAGGATAGCTGGGGGTAATTCGACCGCCGTCTTCTGTTCCGCCCGGCGCCGCCGCCACCGGTCGATCCCGCGTTCACTGACAGCTACCGGCAAAGAAGGCGGTTCAGTTCCAGCAACCTTTTCTTCCTCAAACCTGGTTTTCTTCTGTCCCGTGTCTTCCTTCTGAGATGTCTTTTCTACTGGCGTGATTGGTTCTTCTTTAAGTTCTTCCCTAAGTTTTTCCTTAAGTTTTTCTCTAAGTTCTTCCACGGCTTCTGGCTCGATTTCCTTTACCTCATCGACTAACTCCGGCCCCAATTCGAGCTGTCCATCAACCAGGTCCGGCACCTGTTCCAGCACTTCTTCTGCCGTTAGAGGCATGGTGTCGGCCGGTTCGATCTCGCAGCGCGCACCGTGAACCGGACACACCTGTTCTTCTTCCGTCAAGCTGCTAGGCAAGGCAACATCATCAATCGGCGCTGGTTCTTCTCCCGTCTGTTCCGTCACCGTTTCCACCTCGACCGCTAGCTCGAGCCTCACCTTTACCCCCACTGACTCAACAAGCTGGTACTGGCAGTCATCGATCCGGGGATACAGTCGGAGAAGCTGCCCATCGCGCAGTTTTTCGTCACTCAAGCTCAAGTAAAAAGGAACACATTCTTTCAGTTGGCAAGTTCCCTCGGTAGAATCGAACGCCGCCTGGATGAGTTCATCATCATCAAGCAGTTCCATAAAAAAGTCGTCCCAGCACTCACCTGGTTTGATCTTACTGGTCATCGCCCTGGCGGCTTCCCCCGCCATGATAAGCTTCCCTTCTCCCCAGGGTTCTTCCTTCAGCTCACAATGGAGCACCAGATCGATCAGGCCAAATATCCCCAATCTGCCGGATTCCCGGTCCAGCTGGTAAATGTCCGGGCTGATATTGACCGATTTGATAGCCACCGGCTGCGGCAGGTCACCCGGTATACTAACCGTCGTCTCAATTGTCGTGTGCAGTGTTTGCCGCCAATCAAACGAACCGAGCGTAGCCAGTCTTTCAACCTCAGACTCGCTCAGGGGATACGTTGCCCCACCAGACGAGGGGACAACCAGACTAATGTGTTCAGTTTGCCCTGGATTATCTTTAAAAAACATCCTGTTCCCTCCCCAGATAGTTTCAGGCTGATTAAGTATTGGCGCCGACATCTTCGTAAACCGCGATTGTCTGAAGGACCGTGTCCCGCCAGGAAAACTGTTTAACTCGTGTCAACCCCCGGCGTCGGTACTCTTCAGCTAGCTCGGGGTTGGTCAACAAACGGTAAATCGCTTCCGCAATATCTGAAGTATCGTAAGGATTGGTCATGATGGCCGCATCACCTACGACCTCGGGCAAAGATGACGAGTTGGCGGTGACCACCGGGGTGCCACAGGCCATGGCTTCAACGGGCGGCAGCCCAAAACCTTCGTAAAACGAAGGATAAACAAAGACCTCCGCCGCATTATAGAAGTACGGCAGTTCCTCCACCGGGACAAATCCGGGGAACAACACCTTATCGGCAATTCCCAGGGCCTCAGCTAACATTTGCAGGTCCTTGTATTCGCGGTCCTCTTTGCCAACCAGAACCAGCAGGTGGTCAGTCGGCAGGTCGCGGTGAACTTCATAAAAAGCGTTGATGACCGCTTTGACGTTTTTCCGCGGACCAAACCCGCCCAGGTACAACAAGAACTTCCGGTTTATCCCGTATTTTTGCGCTAACAGTTCTCTGGCCACAGCCCGGTCGAGCGGACGGTAAAAGTCTTCCGGCGCTTCATAAGTGACAGCAATTTTTTCCGGGGGTACCCGTAAGACCCGCTGCAGGTCGCGAGCCGACCACTGGGAAACGGTGATGATTTTCGCCGCCTTTTCCACGATCCGGGGCATCTGTTCTAAAAAGAGCTTCAAGTATCCTTTCCCTACCGTTTCGGGATAAATATAAGGAATTAGATCATGGACGGTCACCACCAGTGGGCAACTGCTGGCGTGTGGGAGGCCAATCCCGTTTTGCGGCACGTGGTAGAGGTCAATGTTCTCATCCGCAATTCGGGCGGGAATATGGACCGCCTCCCAGAAAGTGTCGCGGTGCCGGTCAATACTGTTAAACACCGAATCGGCGCTAGGGTCCAAATCTCGATATTCATCTCCTGGCCAAAAAAACCGATACTGATGGCGCTGGTCAACTAATCGGAGATTACGGATTAATTGATAGGTATATGTACCTATGCCAGTTCCACGGTACCAAATCGCGGCCCGGCCATCTAAGCCGATCTTCATAACCCACCATCCCTTCACCCTGGTATTGTCCCTTGGTTGCCGGCCCCTGAAAAAAAGCCGCTTGACTACGTAACATATATATGCCAGGGAGAGAACAATGGTTACATTACGAGCCCCTCTTTGTTCACTTTAACCAGCGCACGGTTGAATCTACGATTAACAAAATCGGCCCCGGCTCAGTATAATAGATCAGCATCTGACACCTGGAATTAGTGAGGGGAGGAATGAACAACGGTGAATCCTTTTGGTCGGCACATCCTCGCTGAGTTTTATCAGTGCAGTCCTCAGATCCTTAATGATGCAGAGAAGATTGAACAGATTATGGTTGAGGCCGCTCTTCGGGCTGGAGCGGAAGTGCGGGAGGTTGTTTTTCACCGTTTCGCCCCCTGGGGTGTGAGCGGAGTGGTGATCATCTCCGAATCCCATCTGGCCATCCACACCTTCCCCGAGTTTGGCTATGCCTCGGTAGACATCTATACCTGCGGTAATAAAATAAACCCTTACGCCGCCTACCAGTATCTGGCCGATCAAATTCAGGTCCCTTGTACGCTGGTTAAGGAACTACGCCGGGGATTCGGAGAAATTACGGAAGTAACTGGCGAGTGGGTTTAAGCAGAGATTTGCGCATCAGGTAACTTCCAGCCGATCCGGCAATTGGCGCAGGAACTCCTGATACTCCTTTTGTTCCACAATCAGTTCCTGGATCGCTTTGGTTAATCGCGCCTCTGAGTCTGTCCCTTCAAGATAATGTCGTCTGGCCAACCGCCATAAACGGTGCGGGAAATTCAGGTATGACCAGAGAACCAACCGTTCCGTCCGGCTCAATTTATATCCCTTCGCATAGGTTTGAAGAACATGAACCAGAACCTCCACATCCCAGTAATATCGCGGCAGATATCTAAGCAACAAGCGACCGAGATCATACAGTCGTATGTCCAGCCGGCAGCCATCAAAGCCGGTGATGAAAAACCGTCGTTTTTGACGGATCAGGTTACGCGAAGTAAAATTGTGGTGACATAAGCCTCCTTCGGCTTGTTCGCGTGCCACCACCTCCCGATAGGGTTGACCGCTCATTACCTCTAATGACTGTTCCGCCTGTCCCAGAACTCCATCAATCAGTCCAAGAAAAAGCTGGTCAAATTCCGTTAAAAACATTCTTTCATTGGCGATGTCACGACAGCGCCGCAGGTCTTCCAGCCGTTCGACAAAAAGCTGCGGCCACTTGCCCCACCGCTCCCGGGAAACAGGGACGCTTGAGGGTCTGAAGCCGACTGCTGCCTGTTGCATTTGACACAACAATCCCGCCGCATTAGCCAAATGGGACAATTTCCCGAGGTTATACTCTTTTCCGTCCAGCCAATCTGTTAGATAATACACCTGGTCAGCTACCTTAACCATCGGTTCGCCGAATTTCGTCGGGATAAACCGTGGGGCGAGAGAAAAACCGCGGCGGTTAAGATGTTCCACCGCTTCAAAGGCCAGCCATAGTTCTTCCTCAGTGGCATGAGCCTCTTTCAGGAACTTGGTACCTCGGACGGTTTCCACTTTATATCCATCACTGACCGGCTTAATTTTTAAGGCAGGCAGATCGTACTCCCATAAAATAGCCGTATTGATCTCCTCGCAAAGCTGATCGCGTTCACTGCCCATTCCGCTTCCCCCCTTCTTGATCCCCACTGGGGCAGCTTCTTTTAATAAAAAACTTATGCCTGGGATAAGTGAAATATTACGAATAAGCCGGTTGTCCCAGATGTAACCGTTTTTCGCTACCCTTCATACAATACACTATGCCACCTCGGGTAGAGCAGGACAGGAGGCGACGCTCATTGAAAAAGCCTATTCAGTCACCGAAAATCGTCGTCAGTGCCTATTTACAAGAAGCGCTGCTGAACGAATACGGGCTTAGAGTTATAGAGGCCAGACCGGTCAAATCGGTCTGGCAGTTAAATACTGAAACTGGTTTGTATTGCCTGAAAGTGGTTACTCACCGTAGAAAAAGACTGAAGTTTGTCCTAGGTGCCATGGAATACCTGGTCAAGAGCGGCTTTCATGAGCTGGCCCGCCTCGTACCCACCAGGGACGGTCGGCTTTTTACCAAAGTCCGCCACCACATCATTTTCCTGACGGAATGGGTCGAAGGCCATAAATGCGAATTTGCCCGGCCGGCCGACTTGGCGGCAGCAGCGACCACATTGGCTAATTTTCATCGGCACGCGCGGGGTTATTCCCCTCCCGAAGATAGCCAATACAAAGTCATGTGGGGAAAATGGCCAGCGATCCTGCAGGCTCGCTGGGAAAGTTTAACCCAGTATAAAGAGATAGCCTGGGCCAAACCGATTAAAACAGAATTCGACCAGCTGTTCCTTACCCACTACGCTTATTACCACCGTCAGGCAGAATTAGCGGTCCGGTTGCTGGAGCAGTCCCCGTACGCCCAACTGGTGGAAGAAGGCGCTCGGGCCCAATCTTTTATCCACCAGGATGTTGCCGGCCGCAACTTTATCATCGCCCCCTCGGGGACTGCTTTGCTGATCGACTTTGACCTCGTCCGCTATGACCTCCGGGTCCTGGACCTGCTGCGGCTGGTGGAACGGACAATGAAAAAATGCCACTGGGATATTAAGATGGCGAATCTGGCCTTAAGCCGGTATCAGAGCGTTTCTCGCCTCACCCCGGCAGAGTGGGAAGTTTTACTGGCCTTTTTGCTTTTCCCCCAAAAATTCTGGCGCATCGCCAACCGGTACTACACAAAACTAGATGAATACTCGCCCAAGCAGTTATTACAAAAGTTGGAGAAAATTATCTCCCGGCAAGACCGACGCCATCAGTTTCTGCATTCCTTCGCCTGGCTGTACTGCCAGCGGTGGTTGGATTAGCTGGAGGTGAAACACCTTGGTGCCCGGCCAACCCAGCCGTCAAGTCTATACCCACTTCGGTCTTGAGGTATATCAGAGTTTGCCGGTCCGTGGCGTCTGGCGCCTGCAAACCCCCCGGGGTGACAAATGTTTGAAACGTTCACAGTTGCCCTATGTAGATATCCTATTTGCCTACCACGCGATTGAACACTTGCACCGGCATGGTTTTGATCGGGTCCCACGTTTTCAACCGACCATCACCGGTAAGCCATTTCTCCAGTTAAATGGGACCTGCTATATCCTTAGTGATTGGATTGAAGGACAAGAGTGCGATTACACCAGGCCAGAGGATTTAGCCAGGGCAACGTGGACCCTGGCCGAGCTGCATCTGGCCGCGCACGGCTTTCAACCACCGTTGAATTGCGCCGATAAAATGCGGTGGGGTCAATGGCCGTCAATCTTTCGGCACCGGCGTCAGGAACTGCTCTACTTTCGCCACCGGATTGAAAGCGGGCTCGACCGTTCACCCACAGGTCGCTACTACCACAAGCACCTGCCCCACTTTCTAAGTCAGAGCAACATCGCGCTTGCGCTCCTGGCCGGTTCCCGGTATCAGTCCCTGGTTAAGGTTGAGCAAAAGCAACAGTTATTCTGCCACCACGATTTTGCGCACCACAACGTCCTCCTCACCCCCGGTGGCCGGACGTACGTGGTTGACTTCGACTACGCCATCTGCGACCTGCGGCTGCACGATGTCGGCAGTCTGATCATCCGGGCTCTGAAGCTTAACGACTGGGACTACCGGGTCGCCGATTTTGTCCTGGCCACCTATAACCAAGTCTATCCCCTGCCCGTTGAAGCCCTGCCCGTGATGCTGGCTTTCTTCTATTTCCCCCAGGATTTCTGGCAAGTCGGCGTCTGGCTTTATCTGGAGCAAGTAACCTGGCCCAACCGGGCTGTGGAGCGTAAGCTGGAGCGGACAATCAGAATGGAGAAGAAAAGAATACGCTTCCTACAGCATTTTGCTGGTCTGGTCGGGAGGAATACGTCGAATATTGTAGAACATTAAAGGTAGCACACTGCAGGGGGGATTATGTGATGGAAGTTAAGAAAATTGCCGTGATCGGGGCCGGGATCATGGGACGAGGCGTGGCCCAGGCGGCCGCTAGCGGGGGCTTTGCGGTGGCCCTGATGTCCCGGCAAGTCAGCACGCTGGAGAAAGCCATGGGCATTATCACCAAAGAACTGCAAAAAAGCGTGGACAAGGGAAAGATAACCGCGGATGAGGCCCAAGCGACCCTGGCCCGCATTACTACCACCACCAGCCTGGCTGAGGCAGCCGCAACTGCAGACCTGGTTATCGAAAATGTCCCCGAGGTATTGGAAACCAAGTGGGAAGTGTTCCGGCAGTTAGATGCAATCTGCCCAGCCCACACCATCCTGGCAACGGATACCTCGGCCAAAAGCATCTCCGAGATCGCCTCGGTAACAAAACGACCCGACCGGGTGATCGGCATGCACTTCTTTAATCCGGCGCACGTGATGAAGCTGGTTGAAATTAACCTGGGCATGGAAACCAGCGAAGAGACGTGCCGGATCGCCGAAGAAGTTGCCAAAAAAATGGGCAAGGAGACGATTCGGGTTAATGAATCCCCCGGATTTGTGGTCACGCGCTTGAATGCGGTATTGACCAATGAGGCTTTCAAGATGGTGATGGAAGGAGTCGCCACACCAGCGGATATTGACAAGGCCTGCCGTCTCGGGCTTAATTACCCGATGGGGCCGTTTGAGCTGATTGATCTGGTTGGTCTTGACACCAGACTACGAATTATGGAAGAACTGCAGCGGGTTCTGGGTGAAGCCTATCGCCCCTCGCCATTGATGGTCAAATACGTTAAGGCTGGACGGCTGGGTAAGAAAACGGGCAAAGGGATTTATGATTACACCAAGGAGTAACTAAAATGACCGGGAGAAGAGCTCCCGGTCAAAATTACTTTTGGATTAGTCGGCGGGTATAGTCGTCCACCCAGTTCAAGAAAAGCCCGCGGGCCTGGTATTCCTTCAAAACTCGTCGGAGGCCAGCCAGTAGCTTTTTCTCCGGGTACCATCCCTCCTGGCAGTAATAAGCATGGGCGTACTGCCAGAACTGACTCGGAAACCCCAGAAACGCCAATAAAGCCTCCCACTCCGGTCTGTTTAAGGGGCACACCTTTTGATAAGCGGAGAGGATTTCCTCACCTTGACTAACCTCCCATCCCTCTCTAGCCATCACTCGCTGAATAAACCGTCCTAGATCAAAGACCGGTAAACCCGTGGTGCAGTGTTCGAAACCCAGGACAAAGACTTCCCGCCGGTGGTTAAGGAGCAGATGATGAGGTTCATAGCGGGGGTGACATATTCCTGCTGCTTGCCCCGTTTCGGTGAGCAATTGTTGGTAGGCCGAGTCCTGCAGCCGTTCGATTGCTTTGGTGGCTTGGGCTATAAAATGGTCGGCACCTTCCAGGTAGGCGTTATCAAAGCGGGTCCGCACTGTTTTCTGTTCAACCACTTCTTTGAATTCCACCAGTTCCTGTGTACAGTGTTTCCACAACGACAGCCAATCACTGGATTGGCGCCGCGAGTAAGGTTCCAGTGATTCAAATCCCTGACCCGCCTGGTGTAACCTGGCTAGAGTTTCCGCAGCCAGCGCCAACTGCTCCCGGTGGGAAAAATCTACTTCCCGGCCTTCAAACCAGTCGCTCAGATAATAGTATTCTCCAGGGCCCACCACATACGGCTGACCGTATCGGGTGCGGATCAAGCGGGGAATTCGTTTGAAGCCCCGTTTAGCCAAATACTCCAAAATATTATGCATAAACAAAATCTCCGCTTCATCGCCGGTATATCGGGTCAGACATTTTGCCCCGCGGTCAGTCTCCAGACGCCACCTTTTGCCTACTGGTTCAATACTTTGAATGTCCAGATCATACTCAGAGACTATACGGGGATCAAGACCATATTTCTGCCACCACACAAACAAAGTTTGTTGCTGAACCCTCCGCTTCTCCTTCGACCGTCCCATAGTTTTCCCTCCCGCGCCAGTAATTGCCCTCAGCAATCTGAGTTCTGCTACTACTATATGAGACTGACCATCAAGTGGTGACACTTTGCATAATTTTTCATCACTTGAAGGCGGGACTAGGGTTAAAAAGGTATTTCAGACAGGCTCGTTCTGGCTTCGATCATCATAGGATGTAGGAAAGAAGTCAGGGTTAATGGAGGGGAAGTCAACCATGTTCATCAAAGACATTTCACGCTTCGCCAAGCACTGTGTGTGTACGGTCAAGGACCACGCGGCCAACTTTTTGTTGGGGGCTATCTTAATTCTCTTCGTTAAAACAATCATTTGGCCTAACTCCCTGGATATCTTGATCCTACTCTTGCTGGTATTGGTTCTATTCGGCCTTATTAATTAAATCAGCCGTAATGCAAAGGATGAATAAAATAATGGATAACCTGGCGATATCAGTCACCACCATGGGACGGAAAAATCCCGTGCTGGAAAAGTTATTGAACCACAACATAAAGCGTTTGGAACTGGGCCGAATCTCACCCCATCACCTGAACAAGTTGGAAAAATTTTTAATCACGCACCCACTCCCTTTGGGTGTTCATGCTCCACTTCCCCGGCCAGCTAATCATCACTCACTCACGCACGGCCACTTTAGAGAAGAGAAGAGGGAAAAGTTACTGAAACTAGCAGCACGGTCCTATGCAGAAGCAACACGTCTGGGAGCCAATTACATTATCTTCCATTTGCCGCTGTACAATGAAGAATCAATCAGGAGTCTTCAGCGCCAGCGGGGTAGCGACGGAGTACGTGCAACCATCCGGGCTGACTGCCACCACCTGTGTCAACTTAGTAGAGCAGGGGGGCCGCCGGTTTATCTGGAAATCATGTACCTCGATCAAGAGGTGATGACCATAGATTTTGTAAAAGAAGTGCTCGTTTCTTTAAACTTTGGTTTGTGTTTAGACCTTGGGCATTTCCAGGGATCTCTTCATCGTTTTCCAAACCACAGCCTAATCGACCTGATCACCGAGTTTTTACCTTACGTCAAAGTTATTCATCTGTATAATACCCAGGGGTATGTTGGGCATGATCATCGCCTGCCCCATCCCAGTCAAAAACCCGAGGATGACTGGATAGATCTACCTCGGGTTCTATCGTTCCTGCGCCGTAGCCGGCCGGACTGCCTGTATGTGCTGGAATATTCACTTAAGTTCGCCAAGGATCCACGCCAGGTCGAAGAAGGGATTAACTGGGTAAAGCAGTTGTTGAGATGAATAACTATCAATTGCCGGCTAAACCGGGAAATTGCCGTGTTTTCTAGGTGGACGAGTACGTTGTTTAGTCAAGCACATCTCCAATGCCTGGATTAACTGGGGTCGGGTCAAACGCGGATCGATAACTCGGTCAACAAATCCCTCTGCTGCGGCGATGTATGGATTAGAGAACTTATCACGATATTCTTCAATCTTTTGCTGTCTCATCTCTTGTGGGTTCTCCGCTTTCTCAATGACATCACGGAAGATGATATTGGCTGCTCCTTCTGCGCCCATTACCGCTATTTCCGCCGTTGGCCAGGCAATCACCTGGTCAGCCCCCAGGTCACGGCTGCACATCGCCTGATAAGCTCCTCCGTAGGCTTTCCGAATTACCAATGTGATCTTGGGAACAACCGCTTCGGAATAAGCGTACAGCATTTTCGCCCCGTGGCGGATGATTCCGCCAAACTCCTGGGAGATACCTGGCAAAAATCCAGGCACGTCAACAAAGGTGATTAGTGGAATATTGAAGGCATCACAGAATCTGATAAAGCGACTCGCTTTATCAGAAGCGTCTATGTCCAGACACCCTGCCAGGACCCTGGGTTGATTGGCCACAATGCCAACGGTATGGCCATTGAGCCGGGCAAACCCGATCAAGATGTTTTGAGCGTAATACTGCTGGACCTGGAAGAATTCGCCATTGTCGACTACCCTGGTGATAATATTCAACATGTTATATGCTCTGGT
The DNA here is from genome assembly GCA_013178045.1 of Bacillota bacterium. Taxonomy (NCBI): domain Bacteria; kingdom Bacillati; phylum Bacillota; species Bacillota bacterium. The sequence goes on along the minus strand of JABLXP010000015.1, from coordinate 6,511 downwards.
AGGCGACTCGGGGAGGATATCTGTTAAGGTTTCGTCAATGCGGTCAGGATCATCTGTACACATAACCCGCGGAGGAGCTTCAGTATTGTTCGCCGGGAGAAATTCGAGCAATTTTCTAACTAACTGCAAACAGCTTTCATCATCATCGGCCATAAAATGGGCTACCCCACTGGTCTGGTTGTGGGTCATTGGCCCGCCCAATTTGTCTGGATCAATGTCCTCACCCGTGGTGGCTTTGATCACTTGCGGTCCGGTAATAAACATATTCGCTTTTTTAGTCATAAAGATAAAGTCAGTCAGGGCTGGCGAATAAACCGCACCACCAGCACACGGCCCCATAATCACCGAGATCTGGGGGATCACCCCGGAAGCCATGGTATTACGGTAGAAAATCTGGCCGTATCCGCTGAGAGCAAAAACTCCCTCCTGGATTCTGGCTCCACCCGAGTCTTTGATTCCAATTAATGGCACCTTCATTTCCAGCGCCATATCCATAACCTTGCAGATTTTTTTGGCATGCATTTCCCCCAGGGTACCACCTTGGGCAGTAAAATCTTGAGAAAACGCGAATACCCCACGTCCCCCTATTTTTCCGTAGCCGGTTACCACCCCTTCACCTGGAATCTCCACTTTATCCATGCCAAAGTTGGTACAGTGATGCTTCACAAATTCATCTATTTCCTGGAATGTCCCCGGATCAAACAGGATACTTAATCGTTCGCGCGCTGTCAGCTTGCCCGAGGCGTGTTGTTTGGCAATCTTCTTTTCCCCACCACCTAATCTGACCTGGGCTCTTCGCGCTTCCAGATCATTAATTTTTTCGCGCATCCCCATAAACCTAACCACCTTTCTGCAGCGCCTAATGGCGACCATTTTCGTTACTGTCAGTGTTCAGCCCGTTCGGAAAGTTCTAGCAATACGCCTGATGTTCCCTTCGGGTGAAGAAACGCAATCTTGGCTCCGCCCGCCCCAGGCCGGGGTTGTTCGTTGATCAGACGAACGCCCCGGGCTTTCAGATCCGCTAAGGCGGCTTCGATGTTGTCAACCCGCAGACAAATATGCTGAATTCCTTCGCCGTTCTTTTCAATAAATTTCGCGATCGGTCCATCCGGGCTGGTTGATTCCATAAACTCCAACTCAGTCTCGCCAACTGGCACAAATGCCACTTTAACCTTTTGTTCAGTCGATGTTTCTATGCCATGCACGGTCAGCCCCAGCACTTGCTCGTAAAGTTTTAGCGATTCCTCCAGGTTCTTCACGGCAATTCCGATGTGGTCGACTTTGGTCACTTTAAACATTCTTTTCCCTCCTTATCCAGTAATCATCTCTTGGTAGTTACCCTTTCACCTGCACATGATTCTTGACGAAATCAACCGCCTGGCTCAACGGGGTACCGGGGGTGAAAACCTCTGCTACACCAGCCTCTTTGAGTATAGGAATATCGTCATCAGGAATTACCCCGCCGCCGATAACCAAAACATCTTCCATACCCTTCTGTTTCAAGAGGGCAATTACCCGACTAAAAAGGGTGAGGTGAGCGCCCGAAAGGCAGCTCAGCGCCACGACGTCAACGTCTTCCTGCAGCGCAGCGCTGACGATCATTTCTGGCGTTTGACGTAAACCAGTATAGATGACCTCCATTCCCGCATCACGGAAAGCCTGGGCTATTACTTTGGCTCCTCGGTCGTGTCCATCCAAACCAGGCTTAGCAACCAGAACTCGAATCTTTTTCTCGCTATCCATAGAACCATTCCCCCTTCTGCCTATAATATCTGCGGTGGCGTGTATTCACCAAAGACGTCGCGCAGGGTATCACAAATTTCGCCTAATGTGGCATAAGCCTTGACTGCCTCCAGGATTGGTGGATACAGGTTGTCTGTCCCTTGCGCACACTCCTTGAGCGTCTTGAGAGCCGTTTGGACTCGTGCGTTATCCCGGTTGGTTTTTAATTCGTTGAGTTTAACGATCTGCCGTTCTCTGACCGCTGGATCGACTTTTAACAGGTTTTTCGGTGGCTCATAGTGAGTCTGGAACTTGTTCACTCCGACAATTATCTTCTGACCACGCTCCACAGCCAGTTGAGATTCATAGGCACTCCTTTGGATTTCTGACTGAACATATCCTTTTTCAATGGCCTTGACGGCTCCCCCCATCGCGTCAATCTTAGTTAGGTACGCTTCTGCCTGTTCCTGGAGCTGATCGGTTAAGGCTTCCACATAGTAGGAACCTGCCAGAGGATCAACCGTATCTGCCGCCCCACTCTCGTAAGCAAGGATTTGCTGGGTTCTTAACGCCAGAGTAGCTGACTCTTCTGTGGGGAGCGCCAGGGCTTCGTCATACGCGCAGGTAGCCATGGAGTTTGTGCCGCCCAAAACAGCAGCCAGAGCCTGTAGAGTAACCCTCACCACATTGTTCAGGGGTTGCTGGGCGGTAAGAACGCTCCCGGATGTATGAACATGGATACGCAGCATACATGAACGGGGGTCCTTGGCCCCAAAACGTTCTTTCAGGATTTTGGCCCACAGTCGGCGGGCAGCGCGGAATTTGGCGACTTCTTCAAGGACATTGATATCCGTTGCGAAAATCCAGGAAATCCTTGGAGCAAAATCGTCAATGTTCAAACCAGCTTTTATCGCCGCCTCGATATAATCAATCGCATTGGCAAAGGCAAAGGCAATTTCCTGGGCAGCGTTGGAACCCGCTTCGCGAATATGGTAGGCACCCAGGCTAATGGTATTCCATTTTGGAATATGTTTTGAACAATATTCAAAAATGTTCGTTATTAAACGCATTGACGGTCCAGGAGGATAGATGTAGGTGCCGCGAGCGATGTATTCCTTCAATACATCATTTTGGATTGTTCCATCAAGCTCTTCAGCCTTGAATCCCTGTTTTTCTGCTACAGCCTGATACATCGCCAGGAGTACTGCCGCGGGAGCATTTATTGTCATGGACGTGCTGACTTTACCGAGCGGAATTCCCTCAAACAGATCTTCCATGTCTTTCAGGGAATCTATTGCCACCCCGACTTTACCTACTTCTCCTTCAGCTAAAGGATGATCGGAATCATAGCCAATCTGCGTGGGTAGGTCAAAAGCCACGCTGAGACCCGTGATTACCTGTGCCAGCAAATATTTGTAGCGCTGGTTTGTCTCCTCAGCCGTCGCAAAACCAGAATACATCCGCATGGTCCAGAAACGGCCACGATACATGGTCGGTTGGATCCCCCGGGTAAAAGGATACTGTCCGGGGAAACCTACTTTATCTAAATAGGAATGACCTTCCAGATCCAGCGGGGTATAAAGCCGTTTCACTGGCAAATTTTCTCTTTCCTTCGCTTTGGCTAAGGTTTTTTTCAACAGTCCGTTTTCCCATTTTTCCATTTCCTCTTTGATGCGGTTGGTTTCATCGCCCATTGATTGTAACCTCCTTTTCTACTTATTGAGCATAGTGCCATTTTTTCGGAAATTGGCATGCCAAGACAGTGCCTCTTCGACCAGGTGCGGTGTGTGTCCACCCACTTCCTTTTCCGCCCGTTCGACATAAGCGAGAAGCTGGTCTCGATACATTGGGTGGGCACAATTCTTAATAATCAAGCGGGAACGCTCTCTTGGCGCCAAGCCGCGTATATCAGCCACACCCCATTCGGTAATAAAAACGTGGACATCGTGTTCAGTGCTGTCAACGTGGGAACACATCGGTACCACGCGTGAGATCTGGTCGTCCTTAGCCGTCGATTCTGTGGTAAAGATGGTCAAATAACCATTGCGGGTAAAGTCGGCAGAACCACCAATCCCATTCATCATGTGGGTGCCCAATTGGTGGGTGGAGTTAACGTGCCCATAAACATCTATTTCCATAGCAGTGTTAATGGTAATACATCCTAAGCGCCGAATGACTTCTGGGTGGTTGGTAATATCCAAGGGACGGAGGATGATGCGCCGGCGGTACTTCTCGGGTTCGGCCCGGAATCGCTCCAACACACTGGGCGAAGGGGTAAAAGCGCAACCGGAAGCCATATCCATTTTGCCGGCGTCGATCAGGTCAAAAACGGCATCCTGCAGGATTTCTGAATACATCGTTAAGTGTTGAAAATCTGAGTGGACTAATCCATAAAAAACAGCATTGGCAATTGAACCTACACCCGATTGAAATGGCAATAGCTGCTCTGGTACGCGCCCGGCCTTTATTTCATCTTTCAAAAATCGGATAAGATTTTCCGCAATCTTTTCACTCTTTTCATCCGGGGGTTCCAAATTTCTCACTTTATCAAGAATATCCGATTCAACAATATATTTAATTTTATCTAACCCACATTCTACATAAGTAGTACCGATCCGGTCACTTGGCCGGAAAATCGGGATATATGTTCGATAAGGAGGCTTGGCTTGGATGTAAATATCATGCATACCTTCTAATTCACGCGGCTGAGCGGTATTTAATTCAACAATCACCGTTTGGGCATGCCTGACCAACATTGGGGTATTACCTACCCCGCATGACAGAATGAGATGACCGTCCTCAGTAATGGCTATGGCTTCGACAATGGCGACATCAACTTTCCCCAGGAATCCGTAATTGATCTGCTGGGCCATGTGGCTAAGATGCATATCTGTGTAGAGGATCGAGCCATTGTTAATACCTTGCCGCATACTTTTATTTGAAGCAGCATAAAACGGCGCACGTCTAGCAACAGCACCAACTGCAGCCAAGGCTTCCTCGATCTCAGGCCCCACCGAAGCACCCGACCACAGGTTAATCCGGCACTTTCGGCCCTGTCTCACCTGCTCGGCCAGAGCCAGCGTGACCATCTTGGGATAACCTGAGGGGGTGAAGCCGCTAACCCCTACTGTCATGCCATCCTGAATGATTGAAGCCGCCTCATCAGCTGACACAATTTTGTGAAATAGTTTTGGATTCCTGAGATGATTTGAATCAAGCATATGCATCCCTCCTTATTTGGTCTTATCTAGATATGTCTAATTGTTTTTCACGGATTCAGGTTGATATTTTCTATTCTTTCATTAAGTAGCCAGCGATAACGATTCTTTGCACCTGGTTGGTGCCTTCGTAGATCTGGGTGATCTTGGCATCCCGCATAAACCGCTCCACCGGGTATTCCTTGGTGTAACCATAACCACCAAGAACCTGGACCATATCGGTGGTCACCTTCATGGCGATGTCACCAGCGAATACTTTCGCCATGGCGCTGGCTTTACCATACGGCAGACCAGCCCCTTCCAGCCAGGCAGCCTGATAGGTCAGAAGACGAGCCGCTTCGATCTCGGTCGCCGCGTCAGCCAGCATAAAGGCAATAGCCTGATTAGCAATAATCGGTCGGCCAAATTGCTCTCTTTGCTTGGCGTAGGCCAGGGCAAATTCAAAAGCGCCCTGGGCGATACCCACCGCTTGCGCGGCGATCCCGTTCCGGCCGCCATCAAGTATTCTCATGGCAATCTTAAAGCCTTCGCCTTCTTTGCCCAGCAGGTTTTCGGCCGGCACGCGGCAATCTTCAAAGACTAGCTCATAGGTCGCCGAAGCACGGATCCCGAGTTTTTCCTCCTTCTTACCGAAGGAGAAGCCAGGTGTGCCCTTCTCAACGATAAACGCGCTGATACCTTCATGTTTCTTGCCTTCTTTGCTGGTCCTGGCAATGACGATATAGGTATCAGCATAGTAAGCGTTAGTAATGAAGATCTTGGTGCCGTTCAGGACATAGAAGTCTCCCTCCCTAACCGCCGTGCACTTGGTGCCGCCCGCGTCACTCCCGGCGGAAGGCTCGGTAATCGCAAAAGCGCCCAAGTGTTTGCCTTCGGCCAGCGGTTTCAAATACTTCATTTTTTGTTCTTCGGTCCCGAACTTCCAGATCGGCCAGCTGCAAAGAGAAGTATGGGCCGAAAGGGTTACACCCATCGAAGCGTCAACGCGGGAAAGTTCTTCCACGGCGATCGCGTAAGCCAGGAAATCAGAACCAGCGCCGCCGTATTTCTCTTCCCAGGGAATTCCGGCCAAACCGAGTTCGCCTACTTTATGCCACAGTTCCAGGGGAAATTCTTCTTTCTCGTCTCTTTCCTTAGCGCCTGGTGCCAGTTCCTTTTCCGCGAAGTCCCGGACCATTTGGCGTAACATTTGATGCTCTTCTGACAGGATAAAATTCATTTTTCCAACACCCCCCCGTTTAGAATTAATTTAAATCTGAAAAATTCAGCCACATTTTTGCAATGCAATAATCGTGCCAAAAAGGTTTAGGAGCGTCTAAGGCTTGTCAGAAAAGAAATATCCGTGTTACCTTCTCTGGCGTTAGTGTTCAGTTAGTAAACACCTAGTGAACAATTAAGGCAAAAAAGAGAGGGTTTATTACTCCCTCAGCTTTAGAATACTAAGTGAGCCTTTTGCAAAATTAGCTTTTTTGTTAAAGGTAAAACATTGTTAGTCGTTTAGATGTACTCTTTTTTCGCTAGATTAAGGTCAAAAACCAAACCACAATGTAATTTAACATTTTATTCCAGGC
>JABLXP010000014.1 GCA_013178045.1 Bacillota bacterium | reverse complement strand
GTGACTTCACTCCTTTATGGGGTTTTCGGTTTGGTTACTTGAAAACTTCTCCAAATTGGGGTGAAGTCCTTTTTTATGGCCCTAAAATCCTTAGTAAATCAAGTGTTGGAAAATTGCAAAAGGCTCAAATAATAAATATTTTTGTTATACCAGTTATTTTAGTTAACAACCGTTAAACACCGGTTTTCTTTTTTCAATAAAGGCCCGCATGCCTTCTTTCTGGTCCGCAGTCCCATAGAGCATTGACCAGGCATCCGTTTCCAGCTTCAAACCGGTCTCAAGGTCACAACTCCAAGCCGCATTGATCGCCATCTTCGCCATCCGCAGAGCGATCGGCGGTTTTTTCGCCAGTTTCTTGGCCCAGGTTTTCGCAGTATCCATTAATTCATTCACCGGTACAACTTTATTCACGATTCCCAGTTCCAACGCCGTCTGGGCATCAATCGGTTCGCCGAAGAAAATCATTTCTTTGGCTTTGCAGATCGAGATATTTTGCACCAGTCGCTGGGTTCCACCGCCGCCGGGGAAAATTCCCACGTTGATCTCCGGCAGGGCAAACCTGGCGTTGTCCGCCGCGATCCGCAGGTCACACGCCAGCACACTTTCCATTCCACCGCCAAAAGCGTATCCCGCAACCGCTGCGATCGTCGGTTTCGGCATATCGACAAAAAGCCGCTGACTGGCTACGACTTTGTCGGCAAACTGCCGGGCCTCAACTACTCCAAACTTAGAAAAAGATACCAGATCTCCCCCCGCGCAGAATACCTTTTCTCCCCCCGTAATGATGACCGCCTTAATCTCAGGGTCCTTTCCGACCTCAGCAAAAATCTCGATGCGCTCATTGATCATCTCTTCATTGGTCGCATTGAGTGCCTCTGGACGGTTGTATTGGATTATGGCAATATTGTCTTCAATGGTCACCAGCATGGTATTGTACTTCTTATCACGGTAGGACATGAAACCACTCCTCCCTATCATTACTAGTTCTTCGGGAAAAACTTTTCAGATCCAGGAGATAATTATTCTCGGCATCAATGAAGTCATAGCTTTCAAGGTTGAAGATCTGTTTAATTGATCAGAGAACCTCCGCAGACCTGAAGCTCAACACCAGTGATAAAACTGGCCTCATCAGAAGCCAGGAAGCAGATGACGTTAGCCTGGTCCTCCGGCTGCCCCGGCCGACCTAGTGGTATCTTTTTAACTTTTTCTTCCAAAATGTGTCCAGGTATGGTTTTGATCATGTCAGTGGCAGTAAGCCCTGGTTCAATAGTGTTGACCGTGATGTTATAGCGTCCCAATTCCTTGGCTAAACTTTTGGTCAAGCCAATAATTCCTGCTTTGGAAGCCGCATAATTGGCCTGCCCAGGATTTCCGTAAGCTGAGACAGAAGATACATTAACAATTCTGCCGCTCTGTTGCTTTTGCATATATGGAACCACAGCACGGCAAACATTAAAGGTACCTGTTAAATTAACGTCGATGACCCGCTGCCACTGCTCCAGTGACATCTTATGGAACAAGGAGTCACTAGTAATACCAGCGTTATTGACCAGGATATCAATATGGCCAAATTTCGCCATGACCTGTTCCACCATCTGCATCACTGCTGCATAGTCGCTTATATCACAAGCCAAGCCAAGGCTGTTATGCCCACTGGGATCAATAGAGCTAGCCACGCGCCGGGCGTTGGTCTCATCTATATCTACTACCGCCACTTTTGCTCCTTCGGCCGCTAACTTACGCGCAGTTGCTTCGCCTATCCCTCGTCCAGCCCCGGTTACTAGCGCCACCTTACCATTTAGCCTGTTCATGTATCCTCACCTCCTTATGTCTCGAGCCTAAGAGGTTATTCAGCAGACCCGAGCCGGCGCCCGGGTCTGCGCAACTTTGGGCAAATGAGTTTGAACAACTCCTACTGGGACATATTAAATCTGCCTCATGTCCAGCCTCACCGCTAACATAGTTCAAAAATGCCAGCCGCTCCCTGGCCACCACCAATGCACATGGTGACCATGCCGTATTTCACCTGGCGTCTCTCCATTTCATACATCAAGGTTGCCGTCAGCTTGGCTCCCGTACAACCCATGGGATGCCCTAAAGCGATTGCCCCGCCATTCACATTAACAATCTCCTGATTCAGGCCAAGTTCTCTGATGCAGTATAGTGATTGGGAAGCAAAAGCCTCATTCAGTTCGATCAAACCGATGTCACTCAAATCCAGACCAACCTGTTTAAGAACCTTCGGGACAGCAAATACTGGCCCGATCCCCATTTCATCCGGACGACATCCCGCAACTGCAAAGCCGAGGAACTTGAGCCGTGGTTTAACCCCTAATTCTTTGGCCTTATCAGCCGACATCAGGATAACTGCCGCTGCCCCGTCGGTGGTCTGAGAGGCATTGCCCGCAGTCACCGTCCCGCCGGGAACAAAAACCGGTTTCAGTTTGGCCAGCCCTTCCAGCGAGACATCATACCTGATACCCTCATCCTTATCAAATAATATTTCCTTGGTCACCGGCTTGTTGTCCGGTCTCAGGGTGGTAATCTTGACCGGCACGGGAACAATTTCCTCTTTAAACTTGCCACTCTTTGTGGCTGCCGCTGCTTTCTGGTGACTGGCCAGGCCAAACAGGTCCTGGTCTTCCCGGCTGATCCCGTAGCGTTTGGCCACGTTCTCCGCCGTCAGGCCCATGGGCGTGTAGATCAGCCCAAGTTCAGGATGCACGGCAATATCCGGGTTCGGGCGACGTACCCCACCCATGGGCACCATGGTCATATGTTCGACGCCGCCAGCAAGCACAATATCACAACGGCCAGACATAATGGCCTCCGCGCCAAAAGCGATGGCCTGCAAGCCAGATGAACAGAAACGATTAATCGTGCAAGCTGGAACCGTTTCCGGAATACCAGCATAAAGAGCGGTCACTCTGGCGGTATTCACGCCGCAGGCCTGTTCCGGGGTGGCACAACCCCAGATCACGTCATCAATCATAGCGGGCTGGAAATCTCCGCCAATCCTTCTCATCGCTTCCTCAATACAAACCTTGCCCAAAAACTCCGGCCTGGTGTCCCTTAAAGTTCCTCGCGGCGCTCTACCGCCGGCGGTACGCACTGCTGAAACAATTACCGCTTCTCTCAATCGGATTCCCTCCCCAAATTAAACTGTTTTTGCCAGGTCTAATTCCGTAAAGGTTTACCTTTAGTCAACATGTGGACGATCCGGTCCTGAGTCTTTTGCTCACCGCACAGACTGAGGAAAACCTCTCTTTCCAGATCCAGGAGATACTGTTCATTAATCATGGTTCCTGCGGTGATCTGACCTCCCGCCATGACATCAACAATTTTGCAAGCAATATGCCAGTCGTACTCACTCATATAACCGGCATGCATCATCTGTCTGGTACTGCTCTTTATCAAGCCCAGCCCATTCTGACCAACAGCCGGGAATGGTTTGCTGAGCAGTGGAGTATAACCGATGTCAATCAACTCCAGGACCCTCTTCTTCGCATCAGCGATCAGGAAATCATTGTTGAGAGTAATCCGGTCGGTTGGCCGCATATACCCGAGGTCAACACCCTCTTTGCCGCTCGTGGATACCTTGGCCGTCATGATATTTTGGAAATAAGGTGTAATGAAATCAATCGCGAAAGCGCTGGTTCCCTTAATCCTTTCCATTGCCCGCATTGTCATTTCCTTGAGGCCGCCGCCAGCTGGAATCAGCCCTACACCAACCTCCACCAGGCCGAAATAGGTTTCCCCGGCAGCCTGGATGGCCGAACTGTGCATGGCCATTTCACACCCGCCGCCCAGCGTCATCCCGAAGGGCGCGACTACAACCGGCTTATCCGAATATTTATTGGCCAGGTAAACATCCTGCGTCATCTTCAGTCCCCGGTCAATCTCGGCCCAGTTCTTAGCGGTAATCTGTTCCATGACCCAGTTCAGGTCAGCTCCGACACAGAAGTTCCGGCCGGACCCTGTAATCACCAGGCCCTCCCAGTTCTGCGCCAGTTCTTCCTGAGCCTGCTTTATGATCTCGATGACTCCCGCATTGATCGCCCCGGTGCGCGTATGCAATTGCAGGCAAATCACTCCGTCGCCAATATCGTAAATGGTACCCGCTTCATTGGCTTTGATCACCTTGTTTTTGGCTTTCAGTTCCGCCAGGACAATTACCTCGGGCTTGTGTTGAATGGGAACATATTTTTTCTCTGGGATGGAATAATAATACTCAATGCCGTCTTCAGTCTTGTAGAACGAGTTGAACCCGGCCGCCAGCATCTCTTTCACCCAGGCGGGAACAACTACGCCTTCTGCCTCCATCCGGGCTACATATTTGGGCAGATCCATCCCCGTCCACATTTCAAATGGACCAGCGGCGTAATTATAGCCCCACCGCATCGCCCGGTCGATGTCGAGAATATTGTCGGCGATCTCCGGAATCTTGGAAGCTGCATACACAAAAGTGTCTCTGATATGCTTCCAGACAAATTTAGCTGCGACGTCATCGCCTTCAAAGAAGGCCTCTAATTTCCTGGCCAGGGTCTTTTCTTTGTTGGCCGTCTCAAGACTGGGGAAAGACACCGGTTTAATCGGTTTATATTCAAAAGTATTGAGGTCAATAGCTAATTTTTCCTTACCCTCTTTTTTATAGAAACCGGCTTTGGTCTTGTTCCCCAACAGGCCCCGGTTCCTCATTTCATAATAGAAGTTGGGGCGGACAAACAACTGCTTCTCGGCCGGGTCTTCCACATTGTTGTACACGGTGTCCCCGGAAGCAATGGCAATATCCAGCCCCACCAGGTCAATCAACCCAAAAAACGCTGTTGACGGTCGTCCCATCGCCGGACCGGCAATGGCGTCCACCTCTGGAACAGTCAGGCCGAATTCCACTGTCTTATTAGCAATCGAACAGCCACTGTTTACCCCCAGGCGATTGGCGATAAAGTTCGGGGTATCTTTACAAAACACAATCCCCTTCCCCAGCACTTTTTCCCCAAAATCAGCCATGAAACGAACAACTTCCGGTAGAGTGTCTCTACATGGAATAATTTCTAATAATTTCATGTAGCGAACAGGATTAAAGAAGTGTGTACCCAGCCAGTATTGCCTAAATTCCAGTGGCATCTCTTCCGCTATCCTGTTCACCGAAATACCTGAGGTGTTGGTTGTCACAATCGTTCCCGGTTTGATATACGGCTGTATTTTTTTCAATACCGCCTTTTTGACCTCCAGATTTTCCGGGACCACTTCGACAATCCAATCACACTCGGACAGCCAGGCCAGATTGTCTTCCATGTTCCCTGCCGTGATCAGATCGATGTCTTCTTTGTTCATTAATTGCGCTGGGCGCGCCTTGAGAAGCGCCTGTTTGTTGTTCTCCGCGATCTGGTTTCTAAACTCAGGGCTCTCAGGGGTTAGGCCTTTCGACTTATCTGCTTCCGTAAGTTCAGTAGGCACAATATCCAGCAAATAACTGCGGATGCCGGCATTGGCCAGGTGTGCAGCAATACCGCTTCCCATCGTTCCCGAACCGAGTATTGCCACTCGTTTAATTCTTTTCTTCACGAAGCTTACCTCCAATCCTTGCTCACCATAAAAATGTGTTAAAACACACCACTAAACATCTCGGCATTCGCTTCTTCTCTCATCTTTCTATCAACAACTGAAATGCCGCCCTCCGAATCAGTCTGCCTTATTCGATCTTCGCTGTTCGGCGCCAGATACCGAGCTTCTCCGCCTCTTTAACCAGGTCGTCCCGGAAGTCAGGATGAGCGATCGAGATGAGCAATTCCGCCCGCTGCCAGTTGGACTTGCCCTTCAGAATGACTTTGCCATATTCTGTTACCAGGTAATGCACGATCGGTCGCGGCGTCGTTACTACCGCTCCCGGGGTCAGCGTGGGCACGATGCGGGACGCCCGCACGCCTTTTCTCTCGTAGGTAGATGTCATCGCCAGGAAGGATTTACCGCCCTTGGAAAAGAAAGAACCGTAGGCGAATTCCAACTGCCCACCTGAACCGGAAATCATCCGCGTACCCTTGCTCTCCGAACAAGCCTGGCCCGTCAGGTCGACCTCCAGAGTGTTATTGATGGAAATAAAGTTGTCGTTGGCCATGATGTACTGGGGATAGTTGGTGAAATAAACGGGACAGTTAGCCAGAACCGGGTTGTCATCAATCCACTCCCAGAAGCGTTTCGAACCCATTGAGAAGGTGTAGGTAATCTTGCCAGGTAATAGGGCTTTTCTCCGCCCGGTTACTTTTCCTGCCAGATACATGTTCATCATCGCTTCACACAATTGTTCGCTGTGAATCCCCAGGTCCTTCAGGTCTGACTGGGCAATCATCTCGCCAATGGCTGCCGGCATGGCCCCGATCCCCAGTTGAATGCAAGCCCCATCAGGGATTTCCTCCACGATCAGTTCTGCAATTTTTGTGTCTTCCGGCGTCGGTGGGGGGTTTTTGATATCCGGTAATGGTACATCAGCCCGTGGGTCCTCCACAATCATATCCACTTCAGAAATATGAATCGCTTCTTCAAAACCCCCGAGTGCCCGCGGCATGGACGGGTTGATCTCAACAATAACCGTTCTGGCCATTTCGCAGATAGCCTTAATATACGTCGCCTGGGGGCCAAAATTGAAATACCCATGTTTGTCCATCGGACAAACCGCAATCATCACTACATCTGACTTGGAGTACCCCATGCGATACCAGTCCGGTGCCTGCCCAAAAGCAGATGGTGCGTAATAGGCCAACCCCTTGTCGTGCAGGTAGCGCTCGGGAGCAGTCATGTGGCCGCTGTTATACCGAAAATGGGTGGTAGTCGGGTCAGCCTCAACAGTATAGAACTTCATCGGGCAGGTGGCACAACCAATATTTACCTCATACAGTTCGTCCTTCCGTTTCGCCAACTCCATGTCCAGCGCGGTCGGCTTGGTAAAGCTGTACCCATAACGGACAAAATCTCCCGACTTAACTACTTTCACCGCTTCCTCTGCAGATACCAGCTTACTCCGGTACATCTCCATCAGATCGCTCACAGTACTGACCTCCTCTCAATATGATCGTCACCCAGCAAATAATAAACTTTGTTCTCCTTTGATAACTACCGTTTCTCAGTCGCAAATCGTCTTTTTCCTTGCACTATCCACCTCCTTTTTCCTTTATTCTTCTTTGATTCCCGCCAGGTATTTAGCTAGGTTTTTCTTGCTTTCAAGGTCGTAAGTCGCCAGCACCGCGATGTCCTCCATGATCGGTGAACCTCCACCGTGTACCCCGGCCACCTGTTTGATCGAAGAATTATCTGAGGTTAACAGGTCACTGGCCAAATGGAAAGCCCGATAATGGTTTTCCGGCGAAACGCCCGCTCTCCTGGTTACGTATTTCCGGACAAAATCACCGACGATCGGGCTGGTATATTCCTTAGAGAATGGTAGAGTAGCTGGCAGACCACCAGCGATTTCACACAGAATATTAAATTCACGGTAAATGTTGTGACCCGCATGTCTCCTCCCTACATTGGCATACACAATGTTCGGGATCTGCGTGCCAGACGGAGCTTTTATCGATTTTACTGCCGAGGCGATCCCCGCCGCGTACACCAGTTCGGCCGTGCTGACCATTTCGGCCAGTCTCTCCCGGACATGGCTCTTTTTTTCGATCCCAAGATAATCAGCCACCAACGCTGTCGCGCCCATCAGCACATCACCCGTACCCGGTTTGCAGCCGCAATAGCTGTGCCGGTGAAAAAGGGCAAAGAGCAACGCCACTTCACTGCCGAACTCAGTCTCCCCATTGAGGAAGATGCGTTCGTTGGGAACAAAAACATTATCAAAAACGGTAAAACTTTCAACATCCCCAATCTCTGCAATGGGCGCCTCCATCCCCGGTTCTCTTTTGGGATACCAACTTCCCCGTCCGATGAGATAGATTCCCTCAGTATCCGCAGGAATAGCAAAAGCAATCGCGTAGTCCTTCTCATCCTTTTTCAGAGCCCGGGTGGGAATGGCGATGATTTCATCGGCATAAGGTGCCATGGTATTGTGCAGCTTGGCCCCGCGGACAACAACACCATCTACCCTTCTTTCCACCACGTGCAGATACTGGTCAGGATCGGGTTGTTCCCCTGGTCTAAGCCTCCTGTCTCCCTTGGCGTCGGTTTGGGCACAAGCCGCAACCAGATCATTCTCCTGGAAGTATTTCAGATATTTTAGCCACCTTTCGTGGTAGTCGGTCCCGTACTTCAAGTCGGCGTTCTTGGTCGTCACTGACAGGGCATTCATGACATCACACCCCATGCACCGCTGGATGCAACCCCCCACCATCCCGCAAAACTTTCTGGTCATTTCCTGTTTGATCAGTAAATCATCAGGGTTCTGGTGAATGTGCGTAAACCGGTTGATGGTCTGGCCAGTTACGTGGGAAGTCGCTGTTGCCAGTTGCTTATACTGGGGGTCTTCTGCCAGGTCAAAAGTCATGCGGATGGCTTTACTTGCCTGTACAATCCGGGGATCATTCCGACCTATCACCTCCCCGTTTAAGTAGATGTTCTTGCGCATTGTTGCCAGTTTTTCCAAATATTCACTAGCCGTACGCACTAAACTCCCTCCTCAGTCGTGTCGTTTTCCACCGCTGCTCATCCCTGGTAGTTGTAGCCCACTGTAGCCCGGCTGAGATTCTGCCTTGTCCTTCACGGTTACCCCCCTTCAGCAAAATCCCTTTTGCCAAGCTAAATAAATTGCAAATCTAATGCCAAAAATAGACCTACCTAATAAAGTCCCTAGGCAATTCCCACTGAAATCAAATTCTTTTCGTATCGCCACACTTATTTGAGTCAAATCGTCACATCTCCCTGGCACAGAGTGTGTCAACATTGACCTTATAATGATGTACCCTGTATTCAGAACTCAAAAAAAGGTACTATCCTCATAAATAAAGAAGATAGTACCCTTAATCATTCTGAACGGCGCGGTGAATTTGTTGAAGATGTTACTAACAACTCACAGGATTGCCTTGGCTTTCCTCTGCTTCAAATTCATGCAGGGCTTCGCGATATTTCTGGTATCCCGCCGATACTGGTTCTTTGTTATATATTGCAGTCAAAACTGCCAATACCGGAAGCCCCACAGCAAGCGATGGCCACAACGGAGCTATTCCGTATGGACTGCCGGCGAAGTGCCAAACCGCAGCAATTGTGCCGCCAAACAAGATCGACCAAAAAGCCGCGGTAGCATTAATTCGAGGCCACCATAAAGCTAAAAGTAACACCACATTCGCTACTGAACGGATTTGCAAAGCCCCATAGATTTGCATCAAGATAGAACTGGCCTTCATCCCCAGGAAAGTAGCCAGGACTCCGACTAAAACAGCGCTGATCTGGGAAAACCTGAGTTGCTCAGCATCATTTGCTTCAGGTTTAAAGATTTTGTAGAAATCCCTGGTAAGTGAAGTAACGATAAGTAATAACAGCGCTGGTGCTGTGGAAAATATCGCCGCGATGATTGCCATGCTGGCCAGTCCCGCAGCCCATGGGCCAGTGTGCGCCGCCATCGAAAAGAGAGCGGTCTTCCCTGCAGTCGCAGGTAAATGTGCTTTGGCCGCCATCCCGATCAAGGCTGGTAAAAACGCAAACGGAATAATTAGCAGGGTACCAACAATTATTCCATTTCTGGCTGTTTTCAAAGAATCAGCCCCCAAACACACAGCCGTCAGTACTGGGGAAGTAAGGCAGGTGACAGCTGTCCCGAGCACCCAGGCAGTAACAGTCCAACCATCAGGTTGGATAAAATCAAACATCTGTGCTGGCAGAGTAGCACTTAACTGTGAATAACCACCTATATGGCTGAGGGCAAACCAGGCAACAATCCCCATTCCAAGATACATCGCTAAGGAATGGACGACATTCATCCAGGCAACGCCCCTCAACCCACCGGTACAGGTTACAATGATAAAAATAATCCCTGCGATCCAGCCTGCAGTAGTTGTACTTATTTTAAACATAGGCCCCAGGATCCCGCCTGCCGCCGCTGGTTGTACAGCAAAAATAATTCCAAGCGCCAGACACATCAAAACCATAATCAATAAGCGCGTTTTCCTATCAAACATTAACTCATATGCCTCGGGAACAGATATAATACCCATCTTGGTCCCTAAAACCCGGAAAAATTTGAGCGTAAAGATGACATAAGCCAAATACCCACCCACATAGATCCAGTTAGCCCAGACCGCAGAAATACCGACCTTAAACGCTTCAGCCGCGTTGCCAACTGTCCCTGCGCCGGCGATCGTCTCCGCGAACAGCAACGGGATTATCAAAGCTACGCCCAGGCCTCTTTTCGCGATAAAGTATTCCTGGACACTCTTATTGGTTTTGTATAAATATAAACCAATAGCTGTTGTCAACACCAGATAAGCAATCATCATAATTGCTGCTGTGGTCATTTTTAAATCACCCTTTCAAAAAACTTTTCACTCATCTTCCAGGTAAGCAGTTCCCCTCCAGCTAAGCTAATCGCTTTACTTTTTGCCTTCAAATTCACCTCCCCTACAAAAGGCCCATCTTTGTCAGCTTGACAAATAATTATTTCTTTTCGAAATTTTCCAAATTGCAAATCTAATACCAAAGTTATTTTATTCATAAAAAATAGCCCTCTTATCCTTTCAAAGTCGATAACTCTGTCACAGTTGAACTTGTCCTTTGTGCCAAATAGTCAAATTGTACCGACACAACCTGTGACAATCTGGCACTGTCAGGTCACAAATTGAAGGTAATTATCCCGTGATAAAAAATCCCCAACTTAATAATAGTTGGGGACATTTAACATTAACCAAGTAAAATTAGATAAACCTAGACAGCCAGCCTCCCACCGTCAACGATCAAACAATGGCCAGTAATATAATCGGAAGCGGCCGAACTTAAAAAGACAATGGCACCCTTCAGGTCTTGATCATTCCCTAACCGACCCAACGGCACACGGGCCACCACCAGATGGCCAATCTTTTTTAGAATTCCCTCACTCATATGACTAGGGAAAAATCCTGGAGCGATAGCATTTACGTAGATTCCGTAACGGGCCCATTTCACGGCCAGGTCTTTGGTCAGGGTAATGACGGCCCCCTTACTGGCATTATAGGCAACTGTATTCTGTGATTCAGGAAACGCACCTATGAAACCCGCAACCGAAGCAATATTGATAATTTTACCTCTTCCCTGTTCCTTCATTACCCGGGCCGCCATCGCTGATAACTGAAAGAGACCGGTTAAATTAACATCCAGTACTTGTTGCCATTTATCCATAGGATAATTCAATGAGTCTGCACCCCAGGTGAAGCCAGCGTTATTAACTAGGATATCTAAAGTCCCAAACTCTTTCACTGTCAAATCTACCAATCTTTGACAGTCATCGGGCTTGCTCACATCGCAGGCAGCGGGAATGGCTTTCACTCCCAGTTGTTTCAACTGCTCGCACAACTCAGCACACCGCTCCACCCGGCGTGCGGCTACTACTAGATTAGCGCCGGCTTCCGCCAGAGCCGTGGCCATCTGGGCCCCTAAACCAATAGAGCCACCGGTCACTACAGCTGTCTTACCCGTCAAATCAAACATTTCTTTCACATGCACATTTAAACCCTCCCGGTCTGTAAATTGGAATATCATATCGACCCAATCATAAGTATTAGTTAATAACTAACCAGGATCACCTCACTCTCATATGTTCCGAAAAAACATTAAACATCAAGAATAAATTAATTGTCCTGCTTTAATGCAAAATTTGTTCCATTATTCTCCTCCCGTTTTAAGGATAAAATGACCTCCTCCATATACAGCGACATGCAGCGACAAAAATACCCATAATATTACAAAAAGCGGCCATTGTTTTCTATGAGATGATGGAATATACTAAATATTGGAATAATATTTATAATTTTACTTTTTTTGTATGAAAAGTAACTACAATTAGCATTTAAGCCAAGGCGAAAACGGAAGATTATTTTCATGGGTAAAATGTCGATATTTGCCGAAATGGCCCTACGACGAAGTCACATTTACATAGATAAACACCGAAAGGAGTTGATATAAAATCAGCAATAGCGCTTTATGGAACGAATTAAGGCGCAAGTGGGAGCTGTATCATGAAAAGCCTGAGCTACGGGAAAATTTGCGCCCGGAAATCAGAAATTCCTGGGAACGCAGTTATCATTATGGAGTTTCGCCCACACTACAAATGAATCCCTACGTTTGTACCAAAGCCGAATTAACATCGGCCCTGGAGAAATCACGATATTTGGTCGATATTTCTGTCCCCATCATCAAGTCCTTAACGAAATACCTTTCAGGACTCTCTGCCATCACTGTTCTGGCCGATGAGAAGCTTTGTATCCTAAAAATCATCGGTGATAAGCCTGCCCTGGATTGGGCTAAACGAGCTCATATTCACGAAGGTTCCTTGTGGTCAGAAAAGCTGGTAGGCACCAATGCTGGTGGTTTAATGGCGGCATTGACCAAACCAGTCGCGGTTATTGGGTATGAGCATTTTTGTCTTTTTGCTTACTGCGGCTCCTGTTTCTGCGCGCCAATTATTGATCAGGGAAAAATTATCGGTAACGTCGCGATATTGGCTTCTGTTAACCGAGCAAGTAGTCAAACTTTGGGGATGGTAGCAGCAATCACAAAATTAATCGAATTGAAAATCATCCAGGAAAGGACCACAACGCTGCAGAAAGCTGTATTGGAGTCGATGCCTGAAGGGATTCTTGTAGTTGACAGCAGCGGGATTATCAACTTCACGAACGAAAATTGCGAAAGAATGTTGCAACAGCCCAATCGGATGTTGATTGGCATGAATATCTCTGACTTGTTTGGAAAAGATCCTGACAGTCGGTACTTAATAAATACGATAACCGGCCGAAATACCATCAAAGAAGAACCATTACTACTTAAAGTAGGGAAAGAAAAGATCCGTTATAACGTCACCTGTACCCCGCTTAGTAATTTTGCATCGCCCCAGGTTGGCTCGGTGATAATCCTCAGGGAAAATAATCGAACAATTCACCTGGTCAGTAAAAAGATTGGTAACCTGCCTAAGATGACGTTTAACGACATAGTAGGCAATAACACCACATTCATACAAGCCATCCACATTGCTAAAGCAGCTGCCAATTCGTCTTCGAACGTGTTGCTCCTTGGAGAAAGCGGGACGGGTAAAGATGTCATCGCCCAGTCCATCCATAACGCGAGTGCGAGAAGGAATAAACCTTTTATTGCCATAAACTGCGCGGCCTTGCCAAGAGATCTGATTGCGAGTGAGCTTTTTGGGTATGAAGAAGGGGCTTTTACGGGAGCAAGAAAGGGTGGACAGATTGGTAAGTTCGAACTTGCCGATCAAGGTACGATCTTTCTTGATGAAATCGGCGATATACCCCTTGATTTGCAGGCTTCCCTGTTGAGGGTGCTTGAGGAAAAAAGCGTGATGCGCTTAGGCGGGACCAAGTTTATCCCCGTCAACGTCAGGGTAATTGCCGCCACGAATAAGGACCTGGAGGAAGAGATCAGCCACAACCGTTTCCGACGTGACCTCTATTACCGCTTGGGTGTAATCAAGATCACCATTCCCCCTCTCCGCGAACGGCCAGACGACATCATGTTGCTGGCCCAACATTTCTTAGAAACAATTAGCCAGCGCTTAAACAAACCAATCATGGCCCTGGCTCCTGAGGTTGTCAATGCATTTATGAATTACAACTGGCCGGGGAATGTCAGAGAACTGCAAAATGTATTGGAAGCAGCGATTCAACTCACCTCGGGAAACACAATTTCTTATGATTACATCCAGGAATACCTTAGGTCAAATGAAGAAAGTACACCAAAACAAGACGAAGAAAATCTAACCATCTCTTGCATAGAAAAACAAATGATTTTAAAATGTCTGGGTAAACACAACTATAATAAAAGCAAAACCGCCAAGGCTCTGGGAATATCACGTCGAACTTTGTACAGACGTTTGAAAGAATATAACATCGAATAAGTCCATCCTGCTCACGATTTCAACGAATTTCCATTCAAGGAAAGCGTGTCGGCGGGAACAAAGCTGGTTATGAAAACTCATCACCCCATGGACAGATTGGAGCATGTCCAGTATGCTCGCCTGGATCAGCTCGATCAATTGGTCCGGCTGGAAATCCCCATCTGCATTCAACCGACAGACCACAGTAACCGATATTAAAGGTTAAGAGGGATAAGGGCAGACCCTTCCCTATTATTCTGTTCTGGTTGTTTTCGACAGTCAGGGATATAATGTCTTTCGGTTTGTAATCGGTTATCGTCATGTAGACAAGAAACAACGTAATAATTTACAGTAGAAGAGCAAGTATGATTAAGCCCGCCTAATACACACTCAGTTTCATTCAGGCCTCCAGTTTGATTTATTTATTTGTTGAAATTATTTTCGCAAACTTCTTAGAACTTGTGAAGTCTTCATTTGTATTGAAGTTTACGGTGTTAATTAAAAAACCCTTCCCCTCCCCTCCACCCCGCATAAATGGATTTTATGGGAGGTAATAAAGTTTTTCCGTGAAGCAGTAATATTTCTCCTATAATTTCCCAAATACTACTCTAATTTTTGTGAAAAAAGTTGTTCCAAAAGGACAGGTTCATGGATAAAAGGAAAAAGGGATAAGTGGCGTAAACCTTGCTTTTTCAAGGCCTTACCACTTATCCCTTCGTTATTCTGTAAAGACTTAATCCTTAATCTTTTTCCCTTATCCCTTCCCACTCAGAACCACTTTTTTCACATGGGGAAAAGGTATAAATGAGAAATACAATAAATAGATAAATAGACTCGCCCCTACTCCACCGTAACCGATTTGGCCAGGTTTCTCGGCTTATCCACATCGCAGCCACGCTGGACAGCTACGTAGTAGGCCAGCAACTGCAGCGGGATGACAGTGAGGATCGGCGCCAGTAAGGGCAGGGTCTTGGGCAGATAAATCACTTCATCTACCGACTTAGCAATCTCTTGGTTCCCTTCGAAGGTGATCCCGATAACCGTCGCGTCCCGGGCCTTGACTTCCTTGACATTGCTCATCATCTTGTCGTACAGGTCTTCCTGGGTCGCTAGAGCAATCACGGGAATTCCCTCTACGATCAAAGCCAGGGTGCCGTGCTTAAGTTCCCCGGCTGCGTAAGCTTCGGCGTGGATATAAGAAATTTCCTTCAGTTTCAGTGAGCCTTCCAGGGCCACGGCGTAATCTAAACCACGGCCGATGAAGAAGGTATCGTCACAGTGGGCGTATTTCTCAGTCAGTTCCTTGACCACTCGCACCCGGTCCAGGATCGCCTGGGCCTGCTGAGGCAGGTTCCGCATTGCCACCAGGATCGGTTCAATCTCTTCGGGTTTCAAGGTTCCCCGATGCTGAGCCAGATAAATGGCCAAGAGGTACATCCCGACTAACTGGGTGGTATAGGCCTTGGTCGAAGCGACTGCGATCTCGGGGCCAGCCCAGGTATAGATGACATCATCTGCTTCGCGGGAAACAGAGCTTCCCACCACATTGGTGACCGCAACTACTCTTGCCCCTTTGGCTTTGGCTTCCCGCAGGGCGGCCAGAGTATCAGCCGTTTCCCCGGATTGACTGATCGCCACCACCAGGGTGTACTGGTCAAGCAGCGGGTTACGGTAGCGGAACTCAGAGGCGATGTCAACCTCGACAGGAATCCGGGCCAGTTTTTCGATCACGTATTTGCCAACGATCCCCGCGTGATAAGCGGTGCCGCAGGCCACAATGGAGATCTTTTTCAACTGGCGAACCGCGTCGGGTGTTAAGCTGACCTCGGAAAGAATAACGCTTTTATTATCAACCGCGATTCGACCGGTCATGGTATCCCGCAGGGCTTTAGGTTGCTCGTGGATCTCCTTGAGCATAAAGTGTTCATAGCCGCCCTTTTCAGCCGCGACCGCATCCCACTTCACCTCAAAGATTTCCTTTTTGACCGGCTGCCCAGTTTGATTGAAGATCTGAACACCGTCCCGGGTCAGAACCGCGATTTCGCCATCGTTCAAGATGTAGGTCTGGCGGGTATGGTTGAGGATCGCCGGGATATCCGAGGCGATAAAATATTCCCCTTGACTCAAACCAACCACCAGCGGGCTGTCCTTCCGGGCCGCCACAAGTTTGTTCGGTTCGTGTTCGCTAAAAACAGCTACAGCATAAGAGCCTTCAACCCGCGCAAGCACTTCCATCATCGCCTGTTCAAGGTTCCCCTGATAAAAATGTTCGATCAGGTGTGGGAGAACCTCGGTATCAGTCTCAGAAACAAAAACGTGCCCCTCTCCCTGCAGCCATTCTTTGAGCGGCAGGAAGTTTTCGATGATTCCATTGTGGACAACGGCGAACTTGCCCGTACAATCAGTGTGAGGATGGGAGTTGATATCTGATGGCCGCCCATGAGTTGCCCACCGGGTGTGGCCGATGCCAATCCGGCTATGGGGCATGTTTACTTCAAACAATATTTCTTCCAGAATGCTGATTTTCCCCGCGCTCTTGGTAACAACCAGGTCGCCCCCGTCCAGCACCGCCAGGCCCGCGGAATCATAGCCGCGGTATTCCAGTTTCTTTAAGCCTTCGATGAGCACGGGCACCGCTGGCTTATCGCCAATGTATCCAACAATACCACACATGGTGTGTTCCTCCCTGTCTAAATTAACCATCCCATAGAATTTCCTTTTTGACAAGCAAAAAACCACGACTCGGTTGACCACGGTTTGATAAAAGCAAATTGATCGTTAAACGTCACAGGCAGTGCTCTTTGTGCCACCGATTACTCGGTGGTTTTGTAGCCCTGCTAACGATGGTGACCCACCGAGGGGCATCCGCCGAATCTTTCGATTAACCCCTTCCTCGTCAACCGTTTTCCCGGTCCTGGCGCTCTATTCTTCGCTGCCGTGGCCAATGTGAAATTATTAACCCTCAACCCGCTTATGCTTCCCCCCTCAAGTTATATTTCCACAAATAACCCGTTTTTCATTATACGGCAAATTAGACCTGAATACCACTAATATTTTACCCCCAAGTAAAAAAGGCCCAGTCTTACAACTGGGCCGAAACCACCGCCGCCAACTCGTCAACCACCTGTTTTAACTCCTCCTCGTCGGATCCCTCAGCCATAACCCGGACCAATGGCTCCGTACCTGACGGGCGGACCAGTACCCGTCCCCGGTCACCGAGCCGTTGCTTGGCCCGTTCGATCGCCGCCGCCACCACTGGGGAAGTATCTAACTTCGACTTGTCTTTGACCCGGACGTTGACCAACACCTGGGGCAGACGCCGCATCTGCTGGGCCAGCTCGAACAAGGATTTCCCTGTCTCCTTGAGGACAGACAACAACTGAAGCGCCGTCAAAATTCCATCACCGGTGGTGTTGTATTTAAGAAAAATGATGTGGCCGGACTGTTCCCCACCCAGAATCGCCCCGGTCTTCAACATTTCCTCCAGAACATACCGGTCACCGACCCTGGTCTCATGGACCCTAATCCCTTCTTGCTTGAGCGCCAGGTGTAGACCCAAGTTGCTCATTACCGTCGCCACAATGGCGTTGCCGGGAAGTCGACCGGTCCGGCTCAGGTGGAGGGCGCAGATCACCATAATAAAATCTCCATCTACAATGTTACCGTATTCATCAACCATAATCACCCGGTCGGCATCGCCATCAAAAGATATTCCCAGATCAGGCTTATGCTCAAGGACCGCCGCCCGCAGTGTACTGGGATAAGTAGAACCACAGTGGTAATTGATGTTAATCCCGTTAGGCCGATCATTAATCGCGATCACCCGCGCCCCCAATTCACGCAAAACCTGGGGGGCCGTTTCGTATGCCGCTCCGTTCGCGCAGTCAACCAGGATGGTCATCCCGCTTAAGTCCATCGCCACCGTACTCTTGAGAAACTCCGCGTAGCGGTTAACCGCTCCGTCAACTTCGTACACTCTCCCAATTTCCTCGCCAATCGGTCGGGGTATTTCTTGATCATCTTCCAGTACCAGGCGCTCGATCTCGGTCTCCAGGTCGTCATCCAGCTTGTATCCCGTCCCCGCGAAGAACTTGATCCCATTATCCGCCACCGGGTTATGGGAAGCCGAGATGACTACGCCGGCCGTAGCTTCCAGTGCCCGGGTCAAATAGGCAATGCCTGGGGTTGGTAAGATGCCAACCCGCAGGGCGTCCGCCCCGACCGAGCAAATCCCGGCCAGCAAGGCCGCCTCTAACATATCCCCGGAGATACGGGTATCTTTTCCGATCACAATCCGCGGGTGTTTTGCTTCACGGGTGAGCACATAAGCTCCAGCGCGCCCCAAGCGGAAAGCCAGTTCCGGGGTTAACTCCTGATTGGCCACCCCTCTTGCCCCATCGGTTCCAAATAACTCTCCCATTTTCGTCAATACTCCTTTCCTGACGGCAGCACTAGCGGCTTATTAACCATTATATTCCAATAATATCGTGTTGGCTCTCGATAAGTGTCCTCAACACTGGATTTTCTTGGTCTGCTACAGTTGGTAAGGCATACTTCTGGTAAATCGCCTCTGCGATGCGCAGGCCATCAACTGCAGCACTGACGATTCCCCCGGCATAACCGGCTCCTTCACCGGCCGGATACAGTCCTTTAGTGTTGACTGACTGAAATGTCTTGTCCCTGGTGATGCGCAAAGGTGCCGAGGTGCGCGTCTCCACCCCAGTCAGACACGCCGCCGGACTGCCAAACCCGGCCAGCTTCCGGTCAAAGTTGGCCAAAGCGTTGCGCAGCGTCTCTCCTACAAACTTCGGCAAACAGTTCCACAGGTTGGCCGGGGTGACCCCAGGTCGATATGTGGGGTACGCCCCCAGGTTAACCGAGTTCGAGGGCTGATCGGCCAGGAAATCAACCACCAGCTGTGCTGGGGCATGCCAGTTGCGCCCGCCCAGTTCAAAGGCCCGTCTTTCCCATTCCCGCTGAAACTCGATCCCGGCAGTTGGTTCCGGGCTAGGAAAATCGTTAGGACTAACCGAAACCACAACCGCGCTGTTGGCCACTCCGGAATCACGGGCAAAAGTACTCATCCCGTTGGTAACCACACCCCCAATCTCCGAAGCGGCCCCCACCACGTAACCGCCGGGGCACATGCAGAAGGTATAAGCGGCGCGCTGAGTTGTCTCATCCTTGTAGACCAGTTGATAGTCGGCTGGGCCGAGGTCGGGATGGCCGGCCAGTTCACCAAACTGGGCCTGGTCAATCAAACCCTGGGGATGCTCAACCCTGACCCCCACCGCAAACGGTTTGGCCTCCAGATATACGCCCCGCCTGGCCAGGAGTTGATAGGTGTCCCGGGCGCTATGGCCGATGGCCAGAACAATGATATCCGTGGCCAGGTCGTACCGGTCATTAATCTGAAGCCCAACCAGGCGCTGCTGTTCGATATACAGATCTGTTAATTGACTGCGGAAAAAGACCCGCCCACCCCGCTTGATAATCATCTGCCGCAAGTTTTGCACCACTGTCCTGAGCTTGTCCGTCCCGATGTGCGGCTTGTGGAGGTAGAGGATCTCCGGGGGAGCGCCGGCCTGCACCAGGCGCTCCAGCACCTGCTCCACCCGGGGGTCGTTGATACGAGTCGTCAGTTTCCCATCGGAAAACGTCCCCGCCCCGCCTTCGCCAAACTGCACATTGGACTGCGGGTCGAATTCCCCGTCTGCCCAGAAGCGTTCGACGGTCTCGGTCCGACGGTTGACCTCCTGACCGCGCTCCAACACAATCGGCCGGTACCCCCATTCGGCCAGAGCCAGGGCTGCAAACAGCCCGGCTGGTCCCATCCCCACCACCACCGGTGGATGCGTAAGCGGAGTATCCCCACGCTTAATCGTCAGCGGCGGAGTGGGGACCACTATTTTGATATCCGGGTGTCGTTTGATGTTATTAGCCAAAGAGGTCGCCTCTGTTATTTCGAGATCAACAGTGTAAACAAAATAAATCTCCGGTTTACGCCGGGCGTCAATGGATTTCCGGACCAGACGGTGGTCAACCACCACCTTCAGGGGAAGTTTTGCTTTCTTCACCGCCAGTTTGAGCACATCGTCTGGATTGTGCCCGACCGGCAGTTTCAGGTTGCTGATTCTAATTTTCATTGGATTTGGGTCGTTGCCTCCCCGCTAAATCAATTCAAGGTAATGGTTACAGACGCTGGAGTAATACCGGTCACGGTTGTTCTTTCCGGGGTCTGTACCTTGACCTCCACCGTGTGGGTACCTTTTCCCAACCCGCTGAGATCCACGTAAGCGCGAACATCCCTGGGGGTTAGTCTGGCCATAACCTCGCCGGGCCCGGCCACCCGCAGGTTTACGGATGCGGGCGAGGCGACCGCCTGCAGCTCGCCCGGGACATTGGTCAGGGTCACTGGCACGTCAGCGATCTCCATTTCCCCCTGGCCTGGTCCAATCTGCACCACGACTTGCACAGTAGTGGGTTGAACCCAGTTGACGCCGGCCGGGACTCGTACGGGCACCTCTTTGGCCACACTGGTTTTCGCCTGGCTCAGATCGATTGGTTCAGTCAAAACGTACTCGATTGGCTTCAGGCTGGCCAGCTGGGCCATGATCTTCACCATCGCCGGCTCGGCAATCACCTGACCCACCTGATATCCTTTGGCCGGTGTCCCCTGCACATCCACCTTGACGGGGACTGTCTTCGCGGGCAGGTCTTTGACCACCGGGATCAGGACATCGACCGAGGCTGGGATAACTGATAATGATGGGTCAGTGATGACATTACCCTGTTTATCCAGGAGTTTCACCGGGAGATTTTCGCTCAGGTTGTGGTCGGTTCCCCGGAGATCGATATTCACGTAGACCCGCTGGATGTTCTGTAAAACCGACGCCCCACCCTTGACCACGATCTGGGACGGTTTAAGCACTGGATCAAGGGCAATAAACCCGCTGGCCGGGCTACCCAAAAGATTGACCTGCACCGGGACCTGTTTTTCGTCCCGGTTGTCCACCTTCACCTTGACCCGACCGGGTTTGACGTTCAGCACCGTTACCCCGTTCGGGACAGACACCTGGACGGGAAGCAGGTGCTCACCCGGCTTGGCCCCACTCAGATCAACGTAGACCCCAATATCCTGCGGGGAAAGCGTATCTACCGGACCGCGCAGCGACACCTGCACATTACCTGGTTTCTGCACGAGGACTAGATCCGACCCCATGCCTCGCACCTGCACGGTCATGTTATCAAAAATCCGCTCCAGGTCAGTGCCGCGTTCGTTGGCCACAAACACGTACATCAAGATCGCCAGCAAAATGGAAACAATTTTAAAAATTAGATTGTACCGGTCATCCTTCGGCACCACCTACGACCTCCAATTCCACAGAAAGGTGGGGTGCTGAACCCGCGGACGAAGGAGCTTGGTCAGCATGTCGCGCAGGGTCTTGTCATCCAGGTAGCGCGTTAACCGTCCTTCTTCCGCGATCGAAACTACGCCAGTTTCCTCGGACACCACCACCGCCACCGCATCCGACATCTCCGTTATCCCGAGCGCCGCCCGGTGTCTGGTCCCCAGCTCCTTGCTCAGGTCCGGGTCATCAGTCAGCGGAAGGAAACACCCTGCGGCCATCACCCGGTCGCCCCGGATAATCAGTGCCCCATCGTGCAAAGGCGATTTTGGAATAAATATATTGACCAAAAACTCCGCGGAGATCACCCCGTCGATTTTTACCCCGGTCTGAATATGTTCCTCCAGGCCCGTTTCCCGTTCAATGATAATCAGCGCCCCCATACGATTGCGCGCCAATACCTGCACTGCCCGGGTCACCTCACCAATCACCTGCTGCATTTCCTCTTCGCCCAGGGTAGTGATGGACTGAGCAAAAAACTTACCCCGCCCTAACTGTTCGAGCGCCCGGCGCAGTTCCGGCTGAAACACCACCGGCAGGGCCACAAACAGCATGGTCCACGTCTTCTGCATTATCCAGTGAACCGTTTGCAGGTGCAACCAGTTGCTCAAGGTCGAAAACACCATCAGGATAACCAGTCCCTTGATCAACTGGACCGCCCGGGTGCCTTTGATCAGCATAAAGAACTTATAAAGAACATAGGCCACAATGGCCACGTCCAGGATGGCAAAAAGCATATTAAGCGAGAAGACATTTATATTTCTAAACGGGACCAGGAACTGTAGTTTTTCAAACATAGTATCGCTTCCAATAATTATATTTTTCAGTTACATTATTACCTATAATAATAACTTTTCTACCTGAACCAGACAAGCCAGAAATTAAGGCTAACGAGCGATGAACTCCGTTACCCGGATTACCTCGTCGAGAAGGATCTCCTCCACTACGGCCTGGATCTCCGTTACTGGTCCCATCATTTCTGAAGCGTTGATCGCCTCCAGGTCAAAGATCCGCTCCCAGCTCCGGGTGATCATCTCCTGCAGGTCGGGTGGAACGACTGCGCCGTTCCTACCCCGTTCACGGAGGCGCATTTCCCACTCCTGCTGCTCAGCCTCCGTCAACGGCAGGTAATGATTGTCTAAAATACAGTGCCAGGAGCCAAAATCGGAAAGTAGCACCTGTTCCCGGGGTTTGGCGAATTCAATCCGAACTCCCCGGCTGCCGGCCGGCAGAAACCCCTTGCAGCGCAGATCCGGTTTCGGTTGGTACCATGACCACACCGGGAATCGCCCTTTATAAGCAGGCAGACGCTTTTTCATTTGTTCCATCATCCAGTGGTACGCAGGGAGAAAGGACCGGTCAACCCGCCGGCCGTCTCCCCGCAGGACTCCCAGGCGCTGAAAAACTTTCCAGGCTTCATGCCGCTGGACCGTCCAGAGATGGATAGACTTTTCTTTAATGGTGGACACCTCCGGTATAATGGTCGTGTAGATCTAGTCTTTACCGTTTTTAGCGGCAGCACACATGAAAACAGGCCCACCGCGATCCGCTGAGGCCTGTTGTCTCATTCTAAAAAATAGTGACTGAATTATGACTGAATTAGATACGTTCCGCCACCAATGTCCCCATCTCCTCCGTGTTCACTATTTGCTTACCGGGCCCGGCAAGGTCCGGGGTGCGGTAACCGGCTTCCAGCACCGCCACCACGGCTTGTTCAACGGCCCGCGCTTCCGCCTCCAGGTTGAATGAATACCGGAGCATCATGGCCACGGAAAGGATCGTCGCCAGCGGATTTGCTTTTTTCTGACCGGCGATATCGGGGGCAGAGCCGTGGGCCGGTTCGTAGAGGGCCACCTGGCCGCCCAGACTGGCCGAAGGCAGCAAACCGATGGATCCCGCCAGCATCGAGGCCTGATCGGTCAGAATGTCTCCAAACATATTCTCCGTAAGAATAACGTCAAACTGTTTAGGATTACGGACCAACTGCATCGCGCAGTTATCCACGTAGAGATGCTCTAACTCAACGTCTGGATAATCCGTGGCGATTCGATTAACCGTTTCCCGCCACAGACGGGAGCTTTCCAGGACATTGGCCTTGTCAACCGACGTGACTTTTCGGCGTCGTTTCTGGGCGGCGGCAAAGGCCAGTCTGGCCACCCGCTCGATCTCTTCGGTCGTGTAAGTCAGGGTGTCGATCGCCTTTTCGCCGGTGGCTGTCTTCTCCCGCCGCTTCTCCCCAAAGTACAAACCCCCGGTTAATTCACGGAAGACCACCAGGTCCACGCCGGACACGACTTCAGGTTTCAGCGTCGAAGCCTCAACCAGAACCGGGTAAACCTTCACCGGCCGAATATTGGCAAACAGACCGAGCTGCTTTCTCAAAGGCAGCAGGCCGGCAGATTCCGGTCGCTGGGCTGCCGGTAAACTGTCCCACTTGGGGCCGCCAACAGCGCCCAGGAGAATGGCGTCGCTTGTGCGGCACAACTCCAGCGTCTCTGGCGGCAACGCCTGACCCACAACGTCGATCGCTGCTCCCGCAAACAGCCCTTCCGTAAACTGCCACTGGTGCCCGAACTTCTGTCCCACTACCCGCAACACCTTCAAAGCCTCAGGGATGATCTCCACCCCAATCCCGTCGCCGGGTAAAACTGCGATCTTATACACGTCGGTTCACCCTTCCCTTGACGTAATTGATCAGTCCACCCCGGTCCATGATCTGCTGCATGAATTCTGGGAAGGGAGCCGCCTGGTATGTTTTGCCTGTGGTTAAATTTTTGATCTGACCGCTCTTCGGATCAACCTCAACCTGATCACCCGGCTGAAGCCCCTCCGCGGCCGCCGGGCACTCAAAGATTGGCAAGCCGATATTGATCGCATTCCGGTAGAAAATGCGGGCAAACGACTTCGCGATGACACAGGATATCCCAGCAGCCTTGATGGCAATGGGGGCATGCTCCCGGGAACTCCCGCAGCCGAAGTTTTTGTCCGCCACGATGATGTCGCCAGGGGCGATCTTCTGACAAAAGTCAGGTTCCAGGTCTTCCAGACAGTGTTTAGCCAGTTCGCCGGGATCAGCCGTGTTCAAATAACGGGCAGGAATAATTAGATCGGTATCGATATCAGCACCAAATTTCCAGACTCGACCACGCAGTTCCATTTACTCCACCTCCTCGGGTCCGCCCAGCCGGCCCAGAATCGCTGAGGCAGCGGCCACGGCTGGGCTCGCTAGATAAACTTCGCTTTCCGGATGGCCCATCCGACCCACAAAGTTGCGGTTGGTCGTTGAAACAGCCCGCTCCCCGGCGGCCAGGATACCCATGTAACCGCCCAGGCAGGGACCGCAGGTTGGGGTACTGACGACCGCCCCCGCATCAATGAAGATATCGATCAGGCCTTCTTTAATGGCCTGTTTGTAGATCTCCTGGGTCCCCGGGAAAATGAGAGCTCGGACGTGCGGGTGAACCTTCCTACCCTGCATAATCTTGGCGGCAACTCGCAGGTCGTCCAGCCGGCCGTTCGTACAGGAACCGATTACCACCTGGTCGATCTCTACATTTCCCACCTCACTGACCGGCCGGGTGTTCTCGGGTGAATGGGGGAAAGACACCTGTGGCTCGATCCGGGTGACGTCGTATTCGATCACCCGGGCGTACTTCGCGTCCGCATCGCTCTGATACACCTGAAAAGGCCGCTTGGCCCGGGTCGCTACATAGTCCAGGGTAATCTGGTCAGGGGCAATGATCCCGTTCTTACCGCCGGCCTCAATAGCCATGTTACACATCGTGAAACGGCCATCCATGGAGAGGTTGGCGATGGTCTCGCCGGTGAACTCCATCGCCTGGTAAAGAGCACCGTCCACACCGATGTCACCGATGGTGTAGAGGATCAGGTCTTTGCCTGACACCCACGGCTGAAGCTCACCGTTATAGACAAACTTAATCGACTCCGGCACCTTAAACCAGGCTTCTCCCAGGGCCATCCCCGCCGCGACGTCGGTACTACCGACGCCGGTGGCGAAAGCCCCCAGCGCCCCATAGGTACAGGTGTGCGAATCAGCCCCGATGATGACATCCCCGGGGAGGACCAGCCCCTCCTGGGGAAGCAGGCAGTGTTCAATCCCCATCCGGCCGACCTCAAAATAGTTGGTGATCCCTTGCCGGCGGGCAAAATCCCGCATTTCCTTACACTGCTCAGCAGACTTGATGTCCTTGTTCGGTGAAAAATGGTCGGGAACCAGAAAAATCTTGTCGCGGTCGAATACCTCGTCGATTTCCAGTTTGGCGAACTCCTTGATCGCCACCGGTGCGGTGATGTCGTTGGCTAGGACGCCATCCAGTCGACAGTTGATCAATTCGCCTGGTTCCACCCGCTCCTTACCGGCGTGGGCAGCCAGTATTTTCTCTGTGATCGTCATTCCCATTTGTCTTCCCCCCATCCTGCAAAATTGACTCTCTCGCTTCTTTCTTCCGCCTAATTTAATCTAGCCCCCCTAGGTTTGCGCGCGATCATAGGCTACCTTGTTCAGGGCGTTGATGTATCCTTTGACACTAGCTTCAATCACATCGGTGCTGACACCGCGCCCAATGTAGATCTTATCACCACACTGTACTCTTACCGTAACTTCACCCAAAGCGTCCTTACCACCAGTGATGGCGTTGAGCGAGTATTCAATCAGCGACGCTCCCAGGTCAGTTATTTTATCAATCGCCTTAAAGGCGGCGTCGACCGGCCCATCACCGCAGGCCGCTTCTTCCACCAGCTCATTATCTATATACAGGCCAATAGTAGCCGTGGGGATAATCCGCGTCCCGCTGGAGATATGCAGATAATCAAGCCGGTATTTTTCGGGGATAGACCGGATTTCCTCCTTGATAATAGCCTCCAGGTCCTGGCTGGTGATCTCTTTCTTCTTATCCGCCAGGGCCTTAAACCGGGCGAACGCTTTGTTCAAATCAGCATCATCGAGAATAAATCCTAACTGCTCTAATCGCTCACGCAGGGCGTGGCGGCCCGAGTGCTTCCCCAGGACAATCCCGTTCTGGTTAATCCCGATCAATTTCGGGTTCATGATCTCATAAGTCGTCCGTTCCTTTAACACCCCGTCCTGATGAATGCCCGATTCGTGGGCGAAGGCGTTTTTACCCACCACAGCCTTATTCGGCTGCACTGGCATCCCCGTCAGACGGCTGACCAGACGGCTGGTCCGGTAGATTTCGCTGTAATTGATGGCCAATTCCCGCTGATAGTAGGACCGGCGGGTGTAGAGGGCCATGACAATTTCTTCCAAAGAGGCATTGCCCGCCCGCTCGCCGATGCCGTTCACCGCGCACTCTACCTGCTGCGCTCCATTGACGATGGCCGCCAGTGAATTAGCCACCGCCAGCCCCAGGTCGTTGTGGCAGTGCACGCTGACGATCGTCTGGTCGATATTGGGAACCTGGCGACGGATCTGGGCAATAAAATCTCCGAATTCATCTGGGGTGGCATAACCAACGGTGTCGGGAATGTTGACGACGGTTGCCCCGGCCTCAATCACCGCCGTTAAGACCTGGCAGAGGTAGTCCAGATCGCTGCGGGAAGCATCTTCACAGGAAAACTCCACATCTGGAGTGTATCGCTTCGCTCGCTTCACCGCTTCGACCGCCGCTTCCAACACCTGCTCGCGCGACATCTGCAGCTTGTATTTCAAGTGCAGGTCAGATGTGGCAATGAAAGTGTGAATGCGGGGTCTCTCCGCCTCTTTAATCGCCTCCCAAGCCCGGTCGATGTCAGCCTCGGCCGTCCGCGCCAGAGCGGCGATCGTCGGCCCCTTGACCTGTCGGGAAATCAGCCGACACGCCTCAAAATCGCCTGGAGAAGTGATCGGAAAGCCCGCTTCGATCACGTCTACACCGAGTTTAGCCAGTTGCTGAGCAATCTCCAGCTTTTCCTGAGCATTCAAACTGACGCCAGGTGACTGTTCACCATCCCGCAGGGTGGTGTCAAATATATAGACTCGGTTATTATGCATTCGCTTTTCCCTCCTTTAAAATGTAAACGGCGGCTAACAATACACGAAGACATTCGCCGTCTGCCGCCGCTGGTAGACCATGGACTTGCGCCGCGAACGGTTGGCTACTTCTTCTGGAGCCACTTCATCATAGCCCGCAGTTCCTTACCAACCTTTTCAATCAAATGTTCCGCGTCCTTTTTGCGCAGAGCGTTGAACATCGGCCGGCCAACCTGATTTTCCAACAGCCATTGTTTAGCGAATTCACCGCTTTGGATTTCGGCTAAAACTTGTTTCATTTCTTCGCGGGTGTATTCGTTGATGATCCGTTTCCCTACCATTAGATCGCCATATTCAGCAGTGTCACTGACCGAATAGCGCATCATGCTGATCCCGCCTTCGTAAATCAGGTCAACGATCAGTTTCATTTCATGGAGACATTCGAAATAGGCGATCTCCGGCTGATAACCAGCTTCAACCAGGGTATCAAAACCCGCCCGAATTAGTTCAGAAACCCCCCCACACAGCACACATTGCTCGCCAAAGAGGTCGGTCTCGGTCTCTTCTTTAAAGGTGGTCAGAATAACACCCGCCCGGGTGGAGCCGATCCCTTTGGCGTAGGCTAGGGCCAAGGCTAGTGCCTGCCCGGTGTAGTCTTGTTCGACCGCCACTAGCGCGGGTACACCAACCCCTTGTTCGTACATCCGCCGTACCAGGTGGCCAGGGCTCTTCGGCGCGATCATGAAGACATCAACCGTAGCCGGCGGGACGATCTGCTTAAAATGAATGTTGAAACCGTGCGAGAAACATAGGGCTTTACCTGGTTTTAGGTAAGGAGCCACCTTTTCCCGGTACAGCCAGGCCTGGGTCTCGTCGGGAACCAGGAATTGGATGATATCAGCTTCCTGCGCCACCTCTTCCACCGTCTTCACCGTTAAACCGGCGCTCTCGGCTAGCTGCCACTCCGCTTTGGTTTCCTCAGTGGTAGGCGGCCGTAGGCCGACTAGGACCTTTAATCCGCTATCCTTCAAGTTTTGGGCTTGCGCGTGCCCCTGGCTGCCATAACCCAGTACCCCGATGGTTTTCCCTTCCAGTAGTTTTAGATCGGCATCTTCATCGTAGTAGATTTTGGCCATTTCTTACGACCTCCTTATGTAATTTGATTTGAACTTATTGTACACATTCGGGATGTAATTTATTTGAAAAATTAACCTTTGTCCTTTGTTCCGCGCACCATGGCGATCTTGCCCGTACGGACCAGTTCCATGATGCCAAAGGGTCGCAGGGAGCTTTCAATGGCTTTAATCTTGTTTTCATCACCGGTCGCCTCAATAATCAGAGAGCGGCGGCCGATATCGACGATCCGCGCCCGGAAAATCTCAACGATCTGCATGATTTCACCGCGGACCTCAGGGTTAGCCCTGACCTTAACCAGGATCAGTTCTCTTTCTACCGCTTCTTCATTGGTGATATCACTGATTTTGATCACGTCAATCAGTTTGTTCAACTGCTTGGTGACCTGTTCGATCACCTGGTCATCGCCATCAACGACAATGGTCATCCGGGAAAACTCCGGGTTTTCCGTAACACCAACCGTTAGACTCTCGATATTGTAACCGCGTCGGCTAAACAGTCCCGCTACGCGCGTCAGTACCCCCGGATGATTGTGCACCAGTACGGCTAAGGTGTGTTTCATCGGCCTAACCCCCCATCATGTTGGTCAGTGAGCCACCTGGCGGCACCATTGGACAAACGTTTTCCGTCCGGTCAACCACAAAATCGATGATTACCGGCCGGTCTTTCACCGCCATGGCTTGCTCCAGAACTGGCCTGACCTCATCAGGTCTGGTCGCCCGTAGACCAACCGCTCCGTAGGCTTCAGCCAGCTTGACAAAGTCAGGTGCACAGCTGATATCTGAGTAGGAATAACGGCCACCGTAGAAAAATTCTTGCCACTGGCGGACCATTCCCAAGTACTGGTTGTTGAGAATCGCCACCTTGACCGGCAGTTTATACTCGACGGCTGTGGCCAGTTCCTGGGAGTTCATCTGAAAACTCCCATCGCCGGCGATGTCGAAAACCACAGCCTCAGGGCAGCCGATCTGAGCTCCAATTGCGGCGGGGAACCCAAATCCCATCGTCCCCAACCCACCGGAAGTGACCATCGTGCGTGGTTGTTTAAACTTGTAGTACTGGGCCGCCCACATCTGGTTCTGCCCCACCTCAGTAGTAATAATCGCTTCACCATTGGTAACCTCACAGATCTGCTCTACCACGTACTGGGGTTTAAT
This sequence comes from Bacillota bacterium, assembly GCA_013178045.1. Lineage (NCBI taxonomy): Bacteria > Bacillati > Bacillota > Bacillota bacterium. The sequence continues at coordinate 16,274 of JABLXP010000014.1, read as the reverse complement.
CAATTCCCCGCTCCGTTCGTAAGTCAACGGATACGTTTCCTTCCACTCTTTAATCTGCCGAACCCAGGGGGTTTCACCAGCGCAAGTATCCAATCTTCGTAACAACTCAGTTAGAACCTGCTTAACGTCGCCCACAATCGGGATGTGTGCGCTAACATTCTTACCGATCTCAGCAGGATCAACATCAATGTGAATCACCTGGGCCTTAGGGGCGAAATCTTCAATCCGCCCGGTGACCCGGTCATCAAAACGGGCGCCAATGGCAATCAAGCAGTCGCAGTCCGAAACAGCATAGTTCGCGTAACGGGTCCCGTGCATCCCCAGCATCCCGAGTGACAAAGGATGCGCCGTGGGAAAAGCACCCAGCCCCATCAGCGTGGTAGTTACCGGAATCTGCCGGCGCTCCGCCAATTCCCACAGCTCCTGGTGAGCACCAGAAATAACCACTCCGCCCCCCGCGTAAATCACCGGCCGTTCTGCGGCCATGATCGCCCGGGCGGCCTGGGTCACCTGCAGCGCGTTTACTGATTTTAAGACCCGATAGCCCCGCAGGTTTACCGTTTCGGGATAGTTAAACTCACATTCCTGGTTGGTAACGTCCTTGGGCAGGTCAATGACCACCGGCCCCGGCCGGCCTGTCGTCGCGATGTAAAAGGCCTCTTTGACAACCCGGGACAGGTCTTCGACCCTTTTAACCAAGTAATTATGCTTGGTGATCGGTAGAGTGATCCCCGTAATATCGGCTTCTTGGAAGGAATCCCGACCCAAGAAACCTACTGCCACCTGCCCGGTAATCACAATCAGGGGAACAGAATCCATATAGGCTGTAGCGATACCCGTGACCGCGTTCGTCGCCCCTGGACCCGAAGTGGTAATGCAAACCCCCGGCCGGCCAGTGACCCGGGCATAGCCGTCGGCAGCATGGGCGGCCCCCTGCTCGTGCCGCGTTAGTACATGCTTAATGTCAGCTCGGTAGAGTTCGTCGTAGATTGTCAGAACCGCTCCGCCGGGGTAACCAAAAATTACCTCAACGCCTTCGCGCTTCAAGCATTCGATGAGGATCTGAGCGCCAGTCATTTTCACGGTATCGCCTCCTTTGGGAATGTACTCTTTGGCATGTCTATTTCTTGAACACGGCACCGCTCGAGGCGGAGGAAACCAGTTGAGCGTAACGAGCAAGATAACCCGATTTGACCTTAGGCTCAAGCGGACACCATTCCTGACGTCGTCTGTTGAGTTCTTCTGCCGGAACTTCCAGGATCAGCTGCCCTTGGTTGATGTTGATCTTGATGATGTCCCCCTCCTGCACCAGGGCGATCGGCCCACCTTCAGCGGCTTCGGGGGAAACGTGTCCGATAGAAGCACCACGGGTCGCCCCGGAGAACCGTCCATCAGTGATTAAAGCCACATCTTTGTCGAGCCCCATCCCAGCGATGGCCGAGGTGGGAGTCAGCATTTCCCGCATCCCGGGTCCACCCTTGGGGCCCTCGTAACGGATAACAATGACATCCCCTGGTTTAATCCGGCCACCCAGGATAGCCTCGACTGCTGCCTCCTCGGAATTGAAAACCCGCGCTGGGCCAGAGTGGACCAGCATTTCGGGGGCTACCGCGCCTTTCTTGACTACGGCCCCGTCGGGTGCCAGGTTACCGCGCAAGATCGCGATCCCACCCGTCGGGCTGTAAGCATCGTCCACGGACCTGATCACATCGCGGCGGCGGACCGGGCGATTGGCGACGTTGGCAGCCACCGTCTTCCCGGTCACGGTCAGCGCTTCCCCATGCAAGACCCCGTAGCGGTACAGTTCACCCATGATCGCCTGGATCCCGCCGGCTTCGTCGAGATCAACCAGGAAGTGGTCACCGGCCGGGTCAAGTTTGCACAACTGTGGTACCCGGGCATTCACGGCACTCACTAGGTCGAGATCAAACGGAACCCCGGCCTCATGGGCAATCGCTGTCAAATGCAGGACGGTATTGGTCGAGCAACCCAGGGACATATCGACTGCCAGGGCGTTCTGGAAAGCCGCTGGGGTTAAAATATCGCGAGCTCTAATGTTTTGCTCCAGGAGTTTCATGATCTGCATCCCCGCCTGCTTCGCCAGTCGGATGCGCGCCGCACTCACCGCCGGCACCGTCCCGTTGCCAGGCAGCCCCAGCCCCAAGGCTTCGGTCAGACAGTTCATGGAGTTGGCCGTAAACATACCCGCACAAGAACCACAGCCCGGGCAGGCGGTATCTTCTAACTCAGCCAGTTCTTCCATTGTCATCTGCCCAGCACTCACCCTACCGACCGCTTCAAACACGGTGCTGACCGTGGCTGGCCGGTTCTGAAATTTCCCTGGCAACATTGGACCACCGCTGACAAAAATACTAGGTAAATTAAGGCGCGCCGCCGCCATCAGCATCCCGGGGATAATCTTGTCACAGTTCGGGATAAACACCAGGGCGTCAAAGGCATGGGCAGTCGCCATAATCTCGATGGAGTCGGCGATCAGTTCCCGGCTGGCCAGGGAATACTTCATGCCGATGTGGTTCATAGCGATCCCGTCGCACACGCCGATGGTGGTAAACTCCAGCGGCGTGCCACCAGCCATCCTCACCCCGGCCTTGACGGCCTCAGCAATGGTGTCCAGATGCAGGTGGCCGGGAATAACTTCGTTCTGGGAGTTAACAATGCCGATCAGAGGCCGGTTGATTTCTTCGTTGGTCAGGCCGAGGGCCTTCATCAGCGACCGGTGAGGAGCCTTTTCCACTCCCCTCTTGATGGTGTCACTTTTCAATGCTTCTCTCCCCAATCTATATATTAAGGTTAGATTCTTCACATTACAGTTTATAGGTTGCTTACTTACTCGGGTAAATCTCTGGACCGTCAACCTTCGTCAATTCGTGGAAATCGGCCAGCAACTGGTTAAAGATCGGGCCAGGCTTACCGTCGCCGATCACCCGGCCATCCACCTTGATCACCGGGATCAGTTCTGCCGCGGTGCCGGTGAGGAAGCATTCGTCGGCTACGAACAGTTCATAACGCGGGATCACCGTCTCTTCCACCGGAATAGCCCGTTTCTTAGCTAGTTCGATGACTGCATTGCGGGTAATCCCTTCCAACAGCCCGCAGTAAGGAGCCGGGGTCTTTAGCACGCCGTTCTTCACGATGAAGACGTTATCACCCGTGGCCTCGGCCACAAAACCTTCGTGATTGAGCAAAATCGCTTCCGCTACCCCAGCCAGATTGGCTTCAATTTTGGCCATAATGTTGTTCAGGTAGTTCAGCGACTTGATGCGGGGGTTAACTCCCTCCGGGATATTCCGCCGGGTTGGTACCGTAATGACTTCCATCCCTTTTTCATAAAGTTCTGGCGGGTACAGAGTAATCGAAGAGGCGATATTAACAATGGTTGGTTGGGGACATTTCCGCGGGTCAAGCCCTAAATCACCTTTTCCTCGTGAAACAACCAGCCGTATGTAAGCATCTCTAAGATTATTGCGGCGTAAAGTCTCCAAGACCACTTCTGTCATTTCTTCCTTAGTCAAAGGGATATTTAGGGTGATAGCCTTAGCCGAATCGTACAGCCGATCAATATGTTCTCGCAAACGGAATACCCGGCCGTGATACGCCCGAATTCCCTCGAAAACACCATCGCCATATAGAAAGCCATGCTCAAAAACTGAAACCTTCGCTTCTTCTTCGGGAACAAATTGCCCGTTCAGGTAAATAATTAGACCCATCGTACTTTTCCCTCCATATTCTTGGTGTTATTAACGTTAGTAACTGTTCCAATAACCCACTCTCGGGAGTAAATTTCTTCACCTCCCACCCAACAAATAAACCCCCCCGCCCAGACAGTCTCTCTTCTGTCAGGGACGAGAGGGTATTCCCGCGGTACCACCCTGTTTGCCGCGCACCTTGGCGGCCTCCTTTGTCGTGCCGATGCGGCACCAGCATGTTAACGGACGCTATACATCCGGCATCACCTACTTGAGCTAAAGCCGTTCGGATCGCAGCTCGGGGGAGAGACGCACATATACCGTAGTGGGACTGGTTTTCAGCTACCCCAGTTCTCTGTACCCAGGGACGATATATAACAGACTCCCGTCATCGCCTTTATTCTATAACAGCTACTCAATATTGTTATATTAATTAGTATAGAAAATCCCCCAGGGTCTGTCAATGATTTTTTAGTTAACCTGGCCGTCTTTCTCCAGGCCAATCGCCTTGATATATTCTCGATAATCAAGCTGGGGATGCAACCCTTTCCGGATTAATTCCTTTTGCAAGTCCTTCATTGACTTGAATAATTCCCACAGCAGTTTGCGCCCTTCCAGAGATTTTTTCGCCTCCAGGGGGGTCATGCCATGCAAAGCCGGCATCTCTGTCTCCAGCCAGCGGCTCAGTTCTTTTTTGCGCAGCCGCTCCATGACTTCCTGCGGTATCTCAATTCCTTCAGCCATGAAAATTGATAGGTCTTCTTCACGCTGCTGAACATCAACGAGACGGATGGCTTTTTTAATCCCTTTCTCCAGTTCGGAACAGACTATAGCCAGATAGTCGTGGCCAAAAGCACTGACCATTAAGTAATCATTGGTCAGCCGATACTCGGCGATAAACCCCTGCCCGGCCTGACTACCATCCTCTTTGGTCTGCAGGTTCTCGAACTCATAAAAGACCTTGACCCCTTCTGGGGTGTCAAACTCCACCACGTTGAATGTATGAAGTTTTTTCAAGACCCGCGCCAGATCTTCAATCTCATAAGTCGCCGCATACAGAGGCTCGGCTTCCTCATCCTCTTCTTCGGCCAGCTCACTAAGCATCTCCTCGAAGCAGTTAAACTCACCGCTGAGGATCGCGTAGACCAGGGTCACATCCAGGTAATACTGGTGCTTAAAAGAAATCGATTTGGGCGCCAGCCGGTCTTCCAACAGGCTGCACACAGAATCCAGGTTGAGCTGTTCACGGGAGAATACAATCAATTCCTCATCAGTTAAGATGAATTCAGCGAAAATGGTTTCGGAGACATTGATTCCTTCACTGATCGGATTGGGGTGCTGCCCCCAGCGGTAATGAACCCCGTAATCAAACTCGGTAAAGGTCTCAACCTCTGGCAGAGATTCCAATAATGACTCGACCTTGGTAAAAGACCCAACGTCGTACACCACGCAAAAGACCCGATAGTTTAACGGGTTCTCCTCGTCTTCTGGTCCCACTTCCCGCTGGTTTAATACCCGCACACCAGAAATCAGCCAGCCCGCATCTCCTCTGGTCAGTTTAAACTGGTACTCCGTGATCATCAGGTGTTCATCTTCATCACTGACCAGGTTCGCTTTGATCTCGGCCGTTTTCTTCCGGACAACCTGGTCAACTATCGTCGTTTTAAGAAACAAAGCCGGCTGTTTACTCTCCTTCTTAACTTTCGCCGCCACGTACTCTGCCCGGGTTCGCCGTCGGGCAGTTGATTTCGGGCTCAACAAGTTATACATAAGAGCCCAATCACAATTACGCAGGGCCACGAAATAAGCATTAACCACCTGGTCTGGACGGAGCTCGCTCTGGCCTAAACGCTGAAAGAGCCGCGCTTCTTCTTCCTCGGTCAGATTGACAGGTCGTTTGAGTAAATCGCCATACTGCAAGAAACCGCGCGCCGGCCGCTTCTGGTGGTAAAGATTCTGCGTGTAAGCGGACCGGAGCAGGTAGATGGCTTCACGAAAAGATAGTTGAACAAGTTCCACTTGCGCTGGTTGGCTTTCCGCGAAAAAGTTCGCCTTGGAGATATCCAGCACCCGAAAGTAATCCTTGATCCCGTCCTGGTTAAAACAGAGAATAAAATACTTGGCATCCAGGTTACCGCTCGGTTTCTCCCAGGCCATAACCAGAGAAACCTGACCCAGCAGTCGGGTTTTTGAGGCCATGGCCATAAAGAAACACTCATCCGGCCAGGTGGTAGTCGGTTTGACCGGTACCTCGAACTCGATGCCAGCCAGACGGAATTTCTCTAAACATCGTTGTGCCGCCCGCTGTACCTCACCGTCATACTCCTGGGTTAGAAGCCAGAAAAATTTACCCAGTTTCGGGTCGTGGATTGACGATAGGCTCTCAATAAACAGAGCTTGAACCTCTTCGGGCAATTGGTCAATTATTTCCATGGCCAGCGGATATCCCTCTTCGGTCTCCATCATGGCCACGATATCTTGCGCCAGACTTTGCAGTAGGCGTTTCGGTACCGTACTTTTATTTTTGGATCTCTGACTAGGTCTTCTGGCCATTCTTGTTCTCCAAGTCACTTACCATTATTTATTAAAATCATGCCCTATAACTCAATCTGTCCCAGGGTGGCTTTCATCCGTTCTACGGCTTCCTGAATCCGTTCCTTTTCCACCGTCAAGGCAACCCGGAAATAGCGGTCACCAAAGGCACCGTAGCCAATGCCGGGCGTAATCACTACCGCTGCTTTTTCCAGGACCAACTCGGCAAATTCGGTAGAGTTATATCCCTTCGGTACCGGAATCCAAACGTAAATAGTCGCCTTGGGTTTCTCCAGTTGCCAACCCATGGCGTTAAGGCCATCAATCAAGACATCCCGGCGCTCCTGGTAGACCCGCCGCATCTCATCCACACAATCCTGCGGTCCATTCAGAGCAGCCACGGCCGCATACTGAACGGCCTGGAATACGCCGGAATCAACATTGGACTTAAACCGGCTAAGCACCTCGATCGCCTGCGGATTTCCCACCGCCCAGCCGATCCGCCAGCCAGTCATGTTGTATGTTTTGGATACGGAGTGGAACTCAATGCCCACCTCTTTCGCTCCCGGGATCTGTAAGAAACTTAAGGGTTTAACCCCGTCAAAAGCAATCTCTGAATAGGCTGCATCGTGACAGACCAGAATATCATATTTACGGGCAAAGGCCACCACCCGCTCAAAGAACTCCGCATCAGCCAGGGCGCCGGTCGGGTTATTCGGATAATTGAGGTACATGATCTTTGCCTTCCGGGCTACTTCCGCCGGAATGGCGTCCAGCTCCGGCAAAAATCCGTTTTCCGCCCGTAGCGGCATTATGTAGGGCTCACCATTAGCCAATAAGGTACCAATTCCGTAAACCGGGTAGCCGGGATCAGGGACCAGGGTCAGGTCACCCGGGTTTAAGTAACAAAAGGCGATGTGTGCGATCCCCTCTTTTGAACCAATGAGGGAGACCACTTCACTGCGGGGATTCAGTTCCACCCCAAAACGCCGCCGGTACCAATCAGCCACCGCCTGACGGTATTCTAACAGCCCAACCGAGGTGGGATATCGATGGTTAGGCGGATTTTGTACCTGTTCCATCGCTTTGGCCACGATGTGCGCCGGCGTAGGCCGGTCAGGATCACCAATCCCCAGGTTGATCACATCAATCCCCTTTTCCCGGGCCTCCGCGACCTTCTGCTCGATACGAGCAAACAAATACGGGGGAAGTTTCTGCAGTTGAACGGCTTCTCGCATTTAATCTCCTCCTTCGAATAATAAATCTTATATTATAGATTTTCGAGAAATAACGTGCCACTAAACACTTCAGTCGCCGGTCCAGTCATGTAGACTCGGCCATTCTTAGCCCACTCGATGTTCAGTCGTCCACCGGGAAGGTGAACCACCACCTCCCGGCCGGTCTTGCCATTTAATACCCCGCCAACCACACAAGCGCAGGCCCCGGTGCCACAGGCCAGGGTTTCGCCCACCCCGCGTTCCCAGACCTTAACCCGAATTTCGTTCGGGTTAATGACTTCGATAAACTCGACATTGGTTTTGCGGGGAAACAACGGGTGGTGTTCAATCTCGGGCCCCCAAACACGGAATGGAATCTTATCCAGTTGGGGAACAAACACCAAACAGTGGGGATTACCCATAGAAACCGCAGTAATCCGTAGCTCTTTTCCATTGACGATAATCGGCTCATTGACAGCCCGCCCCGGGTCGCCCAACATCGGGATCAACTGGCGTTCCAGGATCGGCTCACCCATGTCGACTCTAGCTCCGGTTACCCGCCCATTTTCCAGGATTACTTCAGGCATCATGATCCCCGCTAGAGTCTCAACCCGAATAAAAACACCCTTGACTATCTCTCGCTCGTAAAGGTATTTGGCCACACAGCGAATGACATTGCCACACATCTCGGCTTCGCTGCCATCGGAGTTAAAGATGCGCATCCGGACATCTGCCCGCTCAGAAGGCAGAATAAAAACAAGGCCATCGGCACCGACCCCAAAATGACGGTCACACACCTTTTTCGCCAATGTGCAATAATCACTGGGGATGGTTTCACGGCACCCGTTGACGATGACAAAGTCATTGCCTAAACCATGCATTTTCGTAAATTCCATCCTTGGCCACCTACTTAAACAATGTTATTACATTTTACATTTAATATAACTTTAAAATTGAGAAAAAGCAATTATTAAGGGCAAGCTTGCCTTGATAATTGCTTTTCAATCTTGACGAAACTTTTGCATTTCGGCTGTTAAAACCTGGTCAGGTATTCGTCAATCTCCCAGTGGTGGACCTGCGTCCGGTAGCGGTTCCACTCAATCGTCTTGGCTTCCATGAACCGCTGATAAATGTGTGGCCCCAACGCTTCTTGGATCAGTTCATCCCGGGATAATTCATCCAGCGCTTTGGGCTAAATTCCCCCAGTCTCAATCTTGAGTAAAGCGTCCACAACGCGCGAATCAAACTGAGTATTTTTATTGGCCTCAAGTTCCGCCAAGGCGGCTCTCTTCGTTAAACGCCGGCGATAGGGCCGGTCCGAAATCATTGCATGGTAGGCATCCGCCACTGCCAGGATCCGAGCCGGTAAAGGAATACCCTGGCCAGCTAGGCCAGCCGGGTAACCCTTGCCATCGAAACGCTCGTGATGATGAACGATCGCGGGTTCCAGCCGGTTTAAGTTGCGCAATTCCCGCATAATATTACCGCCTACAATCGGGTGAGTTTGAATAATCTGTCTCTCCTCCACCGTCAGAGGACCCTGCTTATTCAGAATACTGTCGGAAACACCAATCTTCCCCACGTCATGGACCAGGCCGGCCATACCCACCTGAAACGCCTCTTCCTTGACTAGACCAAGGGCCTGGGCAATCGCCGAACTCAGCTCGGCCACAAACCGGGAGTGTTTGGCGGTGTAGTGGTCCCGGGCATCAACCGCCGCCGCCAGGGCTTCGACTGAATGCACCAGGAGTTGTTCTTTGAGCTGGTCATAAGGAGTGTTTTCTTCCTGGTAAGAGCTAAAAAACTGAATCGACCCCGCCTCCTGTCCCCGGGCATACAGATAGGTCCAATAACTCAGGTCGAGCAGTTTTTCGGCCGTAAAACAATCACGGGGAAATGAAGCAACACCAATCGAGGGAAGAATAAATAGTTGTTGGGAAATATCCAATTGCTTGATCCTAGCCTGTAGCTGTTCGCCAAAACAGCGAACTTCTTGGCTACTTAGACCAATCAGGGCCAGCGCAAAAACCTGTTCGGAGAGCCGTCCGACCACATCAAGCTCCCGACAAGTTTGACTTATGACCTGTGCCGTGGCCACAACCGCCCTTTTCACTTGCTCCGTGGTCGCGATTGTCCCGTCCCGGCCGTAGACTTCCACGCCGCATACCAGCAAGTTGACAGGGGTATTGGCCAGCGTGGCACGGGCGATGACTCCCCGCAGTTTCTCCTCAAAGTAAGTCCGTTCATAGACTTTAGTTTCAGGATCAATTATAACAGTTTCTTTAATTAAATTGGTCAGCTGTTTTTCTACCCTTTCGATTACCCAGCGGCCCAGATCTTTAGCCCGCGCCGGCGGAAGGCCGGTTAGCTCAGAACGGTCGATAGTCATGATGCCGGCTAACTCGCCGTTGGTTTCAAAAGGCAGAAGAATTTCTGACACATTGCTGGATTTAAGAATATGCTCCAGTTCAGGGAGCACCAGAATATCACCCGACTGATCAACACCTAGAACAACGTCTTTCTCATCGATCAAATGACGGCGGATCAGGGCCGTAATATATGGATCATTTTCCGTATCCCGGCCAACATATTTGATTTTCCACTGAGAAATGTTTAACTGTTGAATCGCATAATCAATGAGCAGATTAGTTAAATTGGATAATTCACTTAAACCTTGACGCGTCATTCGGGCGCCTCCTGATCAACCAATAAAAAATCCACCGCTCGACATGCAGTGGGTTCACTACTGGTTCCTCACCGCCCAAGTGACCAGATCCAGGCGGAGATTCATCACCTTTGCATGTATATTTCCCAGGGTTATTTTCCCATTTACTGAATCTGTTGAGATTGGTATTTCGACATTAAAACAACAATTCCTGCTCTCTATTATCATGTTTTGCTTCTGAATAATTACCGAGAAGGAATTATCTACCTTTAAATAGAATTATTAGTACGTCACCGGAATATAGTATTCAACAGGTCATGTTCGTAGAAAGGAAGTAAACCAATGAGACGTATACCTCTTGGATATGCATCACCAGGAATGATCATTGCCAAAAACATATACAACGGTGATGGCCGCGTGCTGCTGGCCGCAGGAATGACCCTGACCAGTTCTTATCTCAGCCGCCTGGAAAAGTTAGGAGTTCCCAGCCTTTACATCAAAGATGAGAGTATTGGTGAACTGGATATTCCTGAGCCGGTTTCAGAAAAAACACGGATAGCCACGGTCAAGACCTTGAAAGAAACCTTTTACCAATTGGAAACAGCCCGCAAACTTGATGTTGACCGCATCAAAGGTACGGTTAATCAAATTATCGATGAAATCGTGGCCAACCAAGACATCATGGTGAACCTGGTCGATATTCGAACCCAAGATGACTATACTTTTGCGCATTCGGTAAATGTCTGTATTCTGTCGATCATGACGGGAATTTCCTTGCACTACAACAGTTTGCAGCTCCGCGATCTGGCTGTCGGGGCCATTCTGCACGATATCGGCAAAACGCAAATCCCCAAGTCCATATTAAACAAGCCGGAAAAACTTACCCCGGCGGAGTATAATTTAGTTCAGGAACATACTACCGCCGGTTTTGAAATCCTGCGTACCTACCGGGAAATTTCGCTCCTGTCCGCCCACGTCGCTTTTCAACACCACGAGCGGCTGAATGGGCAAGGTTATCCACGGGGACTAAAAGACAATGAGATTCACGAGTATGCACGCATTACCGCCGTTGCTGACGCCTACGACGCACTGACAGCCGACCGCCCATACCGACAGGGTTTTCATCCAGCAGAAGCCATGCGTATAATGTGTGAAGGTTCAGCAAAAGAGTTCGACGCACGAATCGTGGCCGCGCTTCTGGAAAACGTGGCGGTGTATCCCGTGGGCAGTCTGGTCCAATTAAACACCGGCGAAATCGGCATGGTCATTGATGTCAACCGGGACGCTCAAACCAGACCGATTATTAAAATCCTGTTGGACCGTTTCAATCAACCGGCAACCAAACATCAGGAAATCGATCTGGACAAGTTCTCTACCGTATACATTGTCCGCGCCTTTAGTGAAGAGCAATCTTACTTCTTAATTAAACAGTTACGGGAAGGATTAAAGTTGTCCAACGTCAGGGAATAATAAAAACTATTTAAGCCAAAGGAGGTTTAGCACATGTATTGGGAAAAGAAAGGTAAAGTGAATACAGAGGCCACAATTGATTTAGCCATTAAAAGAGCTAAAGAATTAAACATTCAACACGTCGTGGTGGCATCGAACACCGGCTCCACCGCTGAAAAACTACTCAATCAGGGCTTAAACGTCGTTTGTGTGACTCACCACGTGGGTTACGCTGGACCCGGCATCGACGAAATGGATCCCGCAGTGCGCCAGAAATTACTAGAACAAGGGGTTAAGATTTTGACTACCACCCATTTGTTCGCCGGAGTTGACCGGGCGATTCGCAACAAGTTTGGCGGGGTCTACCCAGCAGAAATCATGGCGCAAACCCTGCGAATTTTTGGTCAGGGAGTAAAAGTGGCCATCGAAATCGCGGTGATGGCCCTGGACGCCGGTTTAATCCCCTATGGCCAGGAAATTATTTCCATCGGTGGGACAGCGACCGGGGCTGACGCAGCGGTTGTTATTCAACCCGCTCACTCGCATCAATTCTTTGATACGCGGGTCAAAGAAATTATCTGCAAGCCCCGCGATTAATTCCTGATCATCCTGCGTTATAGAGAGTCGCTTCCTGGTTACACTAAAGCCAGGAGGTGAAGCTTCAAAGTGTCTACCACTAAGTTGTTGGCGCTCTTGCTTTTTCTGTTAATCGGCAGTGCGGTGGTTTACGTCTTCTACCAGAATGTTTATTTAGTTGTGTTTCGCGCCCGGCAAAAACCCTAAAACTTCGTATGTCAATCTCCCCGTCCATCACACACGGGGTTTTCTCTTTATTTAGGCTGAATAATTTTTTTCCTCTGGGACAAATATACCACCGGAGGTGATTTTCTTGGAAAACAATATTCCTCGCCGGGGTGGTCGGTGAATGATCGAAACTATGTGTGAGGGCGATTTCGCCCCACTCATCTCTCCTCCAACACCAGCCTGTGAATTATGTACCGCCAGTTTTTGCGATTATTATCATCAATAATTTGCCCCTCTGTTTAGTATATTTGAAAAATAAATCTGTTTAATGTGGCAGGGATATTGAATGTATTTGTCTAATCATTAAAATAAAAAATTTGGTAAATAGGTGGGGAGGGGCACGGAATGAACGATGAAGAAAAATCAAAAGAGCAGTTGATCCGTGAACTGAAGGAAATGCAGCAATTAGTCGCCCAGCTGGAAGCATCAATCAACCAGTGTCAAGTGTTAAAAGACGAAATGCAGAAAACTGAAGAAATGTATCGAACCATTTTCGAAAACACAGGCTCTTCCACAAGTATAATTGAGGAAGACACGACAATATCAATGGTCAACGCAGAACATGAAAAAATAACCGGCTATTCTAAAGAAGAAGTCGAAGGGAAGATGAAATGGCCGCAATTATTCACCCCTGAATCTGTGAGTAAAATGCTGACCTATCATCAATTGCGAAGAATTTCTCCCAATGCGGCCCCCAGAAACTACGAAGCCCAACTTGTGGATAAAAATGGTAACGTCAAAGATGTCCTTATGACCGTCGCGATGATTCCGGGAACTAAAAAAAGTCTGGCCTCAATTATGGATATTACTGAACAAAAGAAAGCGGAAAAGTTGCTGCAACAAACTCAGTGTAAAGGAGAAAATTACGAACAAGAAAAGCAGCAGGCCGAGCTGCAGTTGCGTGAACTGCTCAACAACAAGGTGTTTTTGCTCAGCGACAAGTCTGCCTTCCTAACAATCAAAACAGCGCCGGGCTATGCCCATGCGCTGGCATTAGTGATCGAGAGTATGCACTTTCCGGAAGTGCTTGGCACAATTGCAGGAAATGATCTTTTATTGATCATCACTAAAGAGCCAGATGCCAATGCCACCATATTGAATACTCTTAAAGCTAATTTCAATTAAGATTCAATAATGACTGTCCTTTCTTCCTCAACCCAACGAACCGTTTTCCCTAACAGTTCTGCCACCTGGCGAACTGGACCCCAGGCACGTCCATCAATGATTCTCCCTTCAATTATATGGTCCCCAATGTTTATCCAAACACCATCGGGAGGCAGGCTGGGGGGCAATTGTATCCCCAAAAAAGCCGCTATCCCCGTGGCAATAGCCACAGCACAGGTCTCCTGAAAACCGGGATCAGCCAGGAGTTGCTCTTCCTGGGAATTCGAGATGAAAGCAATTTCCGTAAGCACCGCTGGCATCTTCGTGTTCCGTAAAACATAAAAGTTGGCTGTTTTAACGCCACGGTCAGTCAATCCGGTTGTTTGAATCAACTCGGCTTGAATGGCCCTGGCCAACCTTTCACCTTGACCACCAAATTTATAACAGTAGGTTTCTGTACCGTGGGCCGCTGGATCACTCGCCGCATTACAATGAATGCTCACAAAATAGTCAGCCGGCCAGTTGTTTGCCAGTTCGCAGCGCATTTGGAGGTCTTGCCATAGATCAGACGGCCAACTCACCTCGTCCCCATTCCGGGTCAGACGCACCTCTTGCCCCGCGCAGACCAGCAGCCTGCCCACGACGCTCGCCACCGCTAAAGTGACCTCCTTTTCTTGGAGGCTGGTCGGGCCAATCGCTCCGGTATCGTAACCACCATGCCCCGGGTCTAGCATAATACGCATCCACACCCCTCCTTTGTCGTTTATTATATTCGCGGCAATTCTCGAATGTTCAATTCATTCTGGAAGGATTTACAGCGAACCGGACAAAAAAGGTTGTTCCCGAAGTCCCGGTTTCAACTTTAATAGTGGCATTGTGCCTCGCGGCAATGCTGTAGCAAACTGGTAACCCCAGACCATTTCCATTTTCTTTCGTGGTAAAGAAAGGCGTCCCTAATTTCTCCAGCACCGTCGGAGCAATCCCCGTCCCCTCATCTTTAATGGCTAAAACCGCCTCGTTACCATCCATAAATGTTTGGATCGTCAGGCTACCACCCGCCGTCATAGCCTCCAATCCGTTGCGGACAAGATTAATGATCAGTTGTCGGATTTCCTTTTCATCCAGAAGCAATTCCGGAATTTGGCCCAAATTTATGTGCACATACTTATCAGCGGTGATGGCATCAGACCGAAGCAGTGGGGCCAGGGCATGAATTATGGCATTGAGATCACGCTTTTCCAAGTTGACAACCTTGCCTTTAGCCAGGGAAAGGTATTCGGAAATGATCGCGTTGGCCCGATCCAGCTCTTCAATCATTAGTTCAAAGCTTTCCCGGTATTGGCGACACCCATCTTTAACCTTAAGAACTTGCAGAAAACCACGAATCGTGGTCATCGGGTTTCTGATCTCGTGAGCGATACTAGCCGCCATTTCTCCCACCAGATTCATGCGATCAAGTTTAGCCATCTCATTTTCCAACCGCTTGCGTTCGGTGATGTCACGGGTACAGAAAATTATTCCGCCAATTTTCCCTTGCTCGTCATACAAGTAATTACCAAGTGTTTCCACCCACAAGTATTCCTGACTGGCGTGAAGGTGACGAAACTCAATGCTCCCCGCTAACCGAGTCTCAAGCGCAGCTTGCATAGTCTTTTTTACTTTTTCTTGATCTTCGGGATGGACAAACTCAAGAAAAGGTTGACCAATCATGTAATCGGGCGCATATCCCACCGCCCTCTGGTAGGATGGACTCGCGTATTCGATAATCCCGGCGCGATCAACCTGACAGATCATATCCTGCATGGCATTGGTAATCCGGCGCAGCCGAGCCTCACTCCGCCGCGCCTCTTCTTCTGCTTGCCGGCGCTGAATAATTTCCTGCTGCAGTTTGTTATTGGTCCTGATTAAATCATAAGTACGGCCTTTCACCAGTTCCTCCAGCTGCTCACGGTAAACCTTTAACTCCTCATCGTTCCATTTACGCGCAGTAATGTCTTTAATCGTTGTAACCACAAATCTGAGGTTGCCATCCAAGGAATGAATTGGGTACAGGGTATACTCAAAACACCGGTTGCTGAATACAAAGGAAACGCAGGTTTCACCGGTCAAGACTCGTTTGTCGCGGCTGCCCCCGGCAAAACTCTGGGCAAAAGACTCAGCCATTTTGGGCGGGAAGTCAAATTCATGCCAATTTTTGCCGATCATTTCGGCTAGATTTAACGTCGGCGAACCGGCGGCATTGGCATGAAGGCATGTCCCATGGTGGTCAAACAAAAAGATACAGTCGGAAAATTTAGAGAGGATCTGTTCGAGTAGATAGCTCTGCGGCTCGACGTCGCTAATCAGTTTTGCTGGCGGTTCCGTCTGACTTAAGTTCACAGTCATTCGTTCAGTTTGTTTTGTAGAGATGCTTTGACTGGTGGTCAAAAGAGAAAAAATTTTATTCCTGATATTGACCAACATCATTTTCATCCACTTCCCTTGCTGTCACTAGGCTCATTCTTTGCGGCCATCAAGTATAATGACAGGTAATTCCACATAATTTAGAATAACATGCCTTTGGGTGAATTAACGGTCGAAGTATGTAGAATGGTAAAATTCTTTTGCATATACTCACTTGGGTTCAAGGAGGACATCTTGGAAGTTGCAAAGTTACGGTTTATCTAGTATGAGCCTTTTGCAATTTTCCAACACTTGATTTACTAAGGATTTTAGGGCCATAAAAAAGGACTTCACCCCAATTTGGAGAAGTTTTCAAGTAACCAAACCGAAAACCCCATAAAGGAGTGAAGTCAC